>NZ_JBLZPK010000057.1:0-31192 GCF_049199905.1 Shinella sp. M27 | reverse complement strand
CCTTTTTCGACTGCGATATGACGTACGTGCATCATCTGGGAGGAAACGATGATCCGCAACCCGATCCTGCCGGGCTTCAACCCGGACCCCTCGATCTGCCGCGTGGGGGAGGACTATTACATCGCGACATCCACCTTCGAATGGTATCCGGGCGTGCAGATCCATCATTCGCGCGACCTCGTGAACTGGACGCTGGTCAGGCGGCCGCTGGAGCGCAAGAGCCAGCTCGACATGCGCGGCAATCCCGACAGCTGCGGCGTCTGGGCGCCGTGCCTGTCCTATGCCGACGGGTTGTTCTGGCTTGTTTATACCGACGTCAAACGTTTCGACGGCAGCTTCAAGGATGCGCACAACTACATCGTCACGGCTTCGTGCGTGGAGGGGGAGTGGTCCGATCCGGCCTATGTCAATTCGTCCGGCTTCGACCCCTCGCTGTTCCATGACGAGGACGGGCGGAAATGGTTCGTCAACATGCAGTGGAACCACCGGCCGGAAAACCATACGGGCGCGGCACACAACGCTTTCGACGGCATTCTGCTTCAGGAATGGGATGCCGGGACGAAGCGCCTGGTCGGGCCGGTGAAGAACATCTTTCCCGGCACAAGGCAGGGCCTGGTCGAGGCACCGCATCTCTTCCGGCGCAATGGCTGGTATTATCTCACGACGGCGGAAGGCGGCACGGGCTATGACCATACCGTCACCATGGCGCGATCCCGGGCGATCGACGGACCCTATGAGATGCATCCGGATCTTTACCTGATCACTGCCAAGGATCATCCCGATGCGCCGCTCCAGCGGGCCGGGCATGGGCAATATGTCGAGACGCCCGATGGGCAGGCCTATCACACCCATCTCTGCGGTCGCCCTCTCGCACCGCAACGTCGCTGCACGCTGGGGCGCGAGACGGCGCTGCAGAAATGCATCTGGCGCGACGATGACTGGTTGTATCTGGAGCATGGCGGACCTATGCCGGCCGTCGAGGTGCCGGCGCCCCATGAAGCCGTTGCAAACGAAAAACCGGCAAGCGTGGCCTATGATTTTTCCGAAGGCGTCTTGCCGGCGGACTTCCAATGGCTGCGCACGCCGGAGCCGGAGCGGATTTTTTCGCTGTCCGCGCGGCCGGGGCGTCTGCGGCTGTTCGGGCGGGAAAGCATCGGCAGCTGGTTCGAGCAGGCGCTGGTGGCGCGTCGGCAGGAACATCACGATTTTCGCGCCGAGACGGTGATTGAGGCGGAGCCGGAGGTCTATCAGCAGGTCGCGGGCCTCACCTACTACTACAACCGCTACAAGTTCCATGCGCTCGGGCTGACCCGGCACGAGGTGCTGGGCCGCACGCTGACGATCCTGTCCTGCCCGGGGGATTACCCGAACGGAAACCTGACCTTCCCGGCCGGTAGCGGCGTCGCGGTGGGCGAGGGGCCGCTGGAGCTGGCGGCGGAGGTGCACGGCAACGATCTCCAGTTCTTCTGGCGCCCGGCCGGGGCCGATGCCTGGCAGGCGATCGGCCCGGTGCTGGACGCCGGCGTGATCTCCGACGAGGGCGGGCGGGGCGAGCATGGCTCGTTCACCGGCGCCTTCATCGGCCTGTTCGCCTTCGATATTACCGGACGCGGGCGCGGCGGGGATTTTGCGAACTTCCGTTACACCGCGTTGTCCTGATCAGCCGACCTGCCGGATCCAGGCCGGGAACGGGTCGGGCAGGTTCGCCCAGCGGGCGGGTTCGAACGTCTCTTCCGCGACCAGGCAGGCGTCCAGCCGGCGGCGGATATCGGCTTCATCCATAGGGTCCGCGCCGATGAAGACGAGTTCCTGCCGCCGGTCGCCCCAGACGGGATCGGTGTAGGTCGCAATGGCGTCGAGCGCCGCCTCGTCCTCCGGCCAATGCCGGCGCGGCACCGAGGCCCACCACAGGCCGAGCCGGCCGCTCCTGACCAGCGAACCCGCCTGGCTCATCTCGCCGACATGGTGCGGCCGCGTCGCCAGCCAGAAAAAGCCCTTAGCGCGGATGACGCCCGGCCAGCTTTCATCGAGAAACGCCTTGAACCGCGCCGGGTGGAACGGTCTTTTGGCGCGGTAGACGAAGGAGCGAATGCCGTATTCCTCCGTCTCCGGTACATGGTCCTTGAAGCCGTGCAGTTCCTTGAACCACAGCGGATGTTCGCTCGCCTTGGCGAAATCGAACAGCCCGGTGCCGAGGATATCGGTAAGCGCGACCCGCCCGAAATCCGTCTCGATGATGCGGGCGGCCGCGTTGAGGCCGCCGACGATCTGGCGGGCGGCGATGCGGTCGGCGGGGCTTGCCGCCCCCGTCTTGTTGAGCACGACCACATCGGCGAATTCGATCTGCTCGACGAGCAGTTCCACCAGCGTGCGCGTATCGCCTTCGCCGGCGGTCTCGCCGCGCTGGGCAAGAAAATCCTGGGAGCCGTGGTCTTTCAGGAGGTTTGCGGCATCGACCACCGTCACCATCGTATCGAGCCGGGCGACATCCGACAGGCTCCAGCCGCTTTCGTCGCGGAAATCGAAGGTGGTGGCGACGGGCAGGGGTTCGGAAATGCCGCTCGATTCGATCAGCAGATAGTCGAAGCGGTTCATCTCCGCCAGCCGCCGCACCTCCGCCAACAGGTCATCGCGTAGTGTGCAACAGATGCAGCCATTGGTCATTTCCACCAGCTGTTCGTCCGTGCGGGAAAAATCGGCCCCGCCCTCGCGGATGAGGGCGGCGTCGATGTTCACCTCGCTCATGTCGTTGACGATGACCGCAACGCGCAGGCCGCTGCGGTTGTTCAGGATATGATTGAGCAGCGTCGTCTTGCCGGCGCCGAGAAAGCCGGAGAGCACGGTAACGGGGAGGCGGTTGTCCATCGTTTCTTGCCTTTAATGTTATATAGTTACATTGTGTAGGCTGAAAAAGGCGGGATGATCCCGCCGTTTGTGCCGTGCTCTCTGCGGTCTGGTTGAGGCACCTCGCCGGTCGTGTCTGCGCGTCTATTAGGTCAATGCCGGCTTTCCTGCTTTTAGGCTGCCTAGGAAGTTCATGCGGTGCCTGTTGTGGTGGATGCTCGGGTCACGCCCGAGCATGACGAAGGAGAGGTGGGGCAGGGAGGCATAACCTCTTCGCGTGCGATGATTTTTGCCTTTCCGTCCTCATGCGCTCACGTTTCTCGCGTCGCCTGAGCATCCCCACCACGTCATCCTCGGGCCTGACCCGAGGATCCACGCGGCAACCATTGCCCCTCAAATCAGCTCGGCTGCCCCAGGCAATCGCGCAGCGACATGGCGATGCTGCGCATCAGCGTGAAGTAGAGCTCCGGCCCCGGCTCCAGCGTGGCGGCTTCCGGGTCGAGCACGCCTGACTTGGCAGACGTTCCCTCGATCACCACGTTGACCAGTTTCGGCTCGAACTGCGGTTCGGCGAAGACGCAGGTGGCGCCGAGGGTTTTGACCTTGTCGCGGATCTGCGTCAGGCGCTCGGCGCCCGGCAAAGTCTCCGGGCTGACGGTAATGGAGCCGGCGGCGTGCACGCCGTAGTGATGCTCGAAATACTGATAGGCATCGTGGAAGACGATGAAGGGTTTTTCCTTCACGGGGGCGACCGTCTCGGTGATTTCGGTGTTGAGCGCAGCGAGCTTGTCGTTCAGCGCCGCAAGGTTCTTGTTGTAGGTCTCGGTATTGGCCGGGTCCTTCTCCGAGAGCGCGCGGGCGGCCTCGGTGGCGATGGCGCGGGCATTGTCCGGGCTCAGCCACAGATGCATGTCGAATTCGCCATGCTCCTCATGCTGATGGCCGGCTTCCCCTTCGTGGTCTTGGCCGGCGTCTGCCGCCTTGGCGTGGTCGTGCCCTTCTTCCTCATGGGCATGATCGTGCCCTTCCTCGCCCTCATGCGTATGCGCCTCGAACGGGCCGCCTTCGCGGAATTGCAGCTTTTCCAGGCCGGGCGCATCGTCGAGCTCGACAATCGTCGCCTTGCCGCCGAGCGATTCCAGCGGCTTTTCAAGGAAGGCCTCCAGTCCTTGGCCGACCCAGAAGACGAGGTCCGCATCCTGAAGGGCGGCAGCATTGGAGGGCTTCAGCGAATAGGTATGCGGCGAGGCGGCGCCCTCCACGATCAGCTTCGGCTCGCCCACGCCCTGCATGACGGCGGCGACGAGCGAATGGATCGGCTTTATCGACACCACGACATCGGGCGCCTCTGCGCGTGCGGCAAGCGTGCCGGCGGCAAGGAGGGCGGTGGAGAGGAGGAGGGTGCGCACGGTCTTTTGCATGGGATACTCCGCTTGAATTGAAACGTAATGTTATTACATCAATTGCGTTATGCTATAACGTGTGCCATATCCTCACGCAACAGGCTTTTTGGAAAAATCATGCTGCAGACCCCCACCAAGACCGTCCAGCCGCTCGTCTCGCTTGCGGGCGTCGGCGTGCGCCGTCAGGGCCGCTGGCTCGTGCGCGGCGTGGAGTTTTCCATCGCGCCGGGCGAGATCGTCACGCTGATCGGCCCGAACGGCTCGGGAAAATCGACGACCGCCAAGACGGCGATCGGTGTCTTGAAGGCTGACGAGGGCAGGGTGGAGCGCAAGGCCGGTCTCAAGGTCGGCTATGTGCCGCAAAAGCTTGCGGTCGACTGGACCATGCCGCTCACCGTCGACCGGCTGATGACGCTGACGTCCGCGCTGAAGGGGGCAGAGATCGACGCCGCGCTCGAAGCGACAGGCATCCGCCATCTTGCCCGTGCCGAGGTGCAGCACCTCTCCGGCGGCGAATTCCAGCGCGCACTGCTCGCCCGCGCCATCGCCCGCAAGCCGGACCTGCTGGTGCTCGACGAGCCGGTTCAGGGCGTCGATTTTTCCGGCGAGATCGCGCTCTACGATCTCATCAAGACCATCCGCAACACGACGGGCTGCGGCATCCTGCTGATCTCGCACGACCTGCATGTCGTGATGGCCGAGACGGACACCGTCATCTGCCTCAATGGCCATGTCTGCTGCCGCGGCACGCCGGAAACCGTCAGCCAGAGCCCGGAATATCTGCGCCTCTTCGGCGCCCGCGCCGGCCAGACGCTCGCCTTCTACAATCACAATCACGATCACACGCATCTGCCGGACGGCCGCGTTCAGCATGCCGATGGCTCGATCACCGACGATTGCCGGCCCAATGACGGCCACCACGTCGAAATCCTGCCGACCAGCGGCAAGGCCGGGCCGATGCGCATCGTGCACACGCATGGCCCGAACTGCGGCTGCGGCCATGACCACACGCCACGGCCTGTCGAAAACAAGGGAGCACGGCGCGATGCTTGACGACTTTTTCATGCGCGCGCTCGTCGCTGGCGTCGGGCTGGCCCTCACCGCCGGGCCGCTCGGCTGTTTCGTCGTCTGGCGGCGCATGGCGTATTTCGGCGATACGATGGCCCATTCGGCGCTGCTCGGCGTCGCGCTGTCGCTGCTGATGGATTTCAACCTGCTCATCAGCGTCTTCATCGTCGCCGTGACCGTTTCACTGCTGCTGCTGCTGCTCCAGAAGCGCGGCACGCTCTCCACCGACGCGCTGCTCGGCATCCTCTCGCATGCCACGCTGGCGATCGGCCTCGTCATGGTCTCCTTCATGACCTGGGTGCGCATCGATCTCGTCGGTTTCCTGTTCGGCGATATCCTCGCGGTCTCGCGCGCCGACGTCGATCTCGTCTGGGGCGGCGGCATTCTCGTCACCTTCGCCATCGTCTGGATGTGGCGCCCGCTGATCGCCTCGACCGTCAATCCGGAACTGGCCGAGGCCGAGGGCATGGAGCCGGAAAAGACGCGGCTCGCCTTCATGCTCCTGATGGCGCTGGTCATCGCCATCGCCATGAAGATCGTCGGGATCCTGCTGATCACCTCGCTTCTGATCATCCCCGCCGCCACGGCGCGGCGCTTTTCGACGAGCCCGGAAATCATGGCGGTGCTCGCCTCTGTCATCGGGGCGCTCGCCGTCATCGGCGGCCTGTTCGGCTCCCTGAAATTCGACACGCCCTCCGGCCCTTCGATCGTCGTTGCAGCGCTTGGCCTGTTCATTCTGAGCCTGCTTACGAAGCCGAGGACGAGCGGCGTGGGACCTGCAACCGCCAGCCAGGGAGGCCAGGCATGACGACCCAGACTTTGACGCGCAACCAGGGCCTCGTGCTCGACGTGCTCTCGCATTCGCAAGGCCCGCTCAGCGCCTATACGATCCTCGATAAGCTGCGCGACAGCGGGTTTCGCGCGCCGTTGCAGGTCTATCGCGCGCTGGACAAGCTGTTGGAATTCGGCCTCGTGCATCGCCTCGAAAGCATCAACGCCTTCGTCGCCTGCGCCCATCCCGACGAGGGCTGCCACGCCCACGGCATCACCGCCTTCACCATCTGCGAGACCTGCGGCAAGGTGACGGAGTTCCACGACCATGTGATCGAGGACCGGCTGAAAAGCTTTGCCAAGGACCGCAATTTCAAGACCGGCAAGACGACGATCGAGATCCGCGGCACCTGCGCGGGCTGCGCCTAACCGATCGGCTTGAGGCCCTTCTTGAAGCGCTGCCAGTTGCGCACATAGCTTTCGGCCGAGCGCTTCAGGCCTTCGATGGCCTCCGCATCCAGCGTACGGATGGCCTTTGCCGGCGAACCGACGATCAGCGAATTGTCCGGAAAGACCTTGCCTTCCGTCACCAGCGCATTAGCGCCGACGAGGCAATTGTTGCCGATGACGGCGCCGTTCAGCACCGTCGCGCCCATGCCAACAAGCGAATTGTTGCCGATCGTGCAGCCGTGGATGATGGCGCTGTGGCCGATGGTGCAGCCATCGCCGATGACGACGGGTTTTCCGGGGTCCGTATGCACCACCACGCCCTCCTGGATATTGGAGCGCGCGCCGAGGATGATCGGCTCGTTGTCGCCGCGCAGCGTGGCGCCGAACCAGATGCCGACATCCTCGCCGACGATGACCTTGCCGATGACATTGGCGTCCGGCGCCACCCAGTAGCGGTCGTCGGCGGGCAGCGTCGGCGCGCGGTCGTCGAGGGCGTAGAGCGGCATGGTTTCCTCCGGCGGTTTGATTCCTCGCTCCCACTCTAGCACCCGCCCGCCGGACCGGGGAAAGGGCGGAGGGTGGTTTTTGCCGATGGGATGGAGTATGAGCCCGGCCATGACCAACGCAGCGACATTCTACAGCCAGGCCGTGACCACGGGGACGAAGATTTTCGCCACCGCGCCGATGATCGACTGGAGTGATCGGCACTATCGCGTGTTTGCGCGGCAGCTCACCAAGCATGCGCTGCTCTTCACCGAGATGATCGTTGCCGATGCCATCCTGCGCGGCAATCGCGAGCGGCTGCTCGGCTTCGATGCCGTGGAGCAGCCGGTGGCCTTGCAGCTCGGCGGCAACGATCCGCAGAAGCTCGCGGAGGCGGCGCGCATCGGCTCGGAATTCGGCTATGCCGAGATCAATCTCAATGTCGGCTGCCCCTCCGACCGGGTGCAATCCGGCACGTTCGGCGCCTGCCTGATGCGCGAGCCGGACCTCGTGGCCGATTGCGTGGCGGCGATGAAGGCGGCGGTGGCCATTCCCGTCACCGTGAAATGCCGCATAGGCGTCGATGATCAGGACCCCGAAGTGGCGCTGCGTGATCTCGTCTCCCGCGTGAAGGCCGCCGGCACGGATGCCGTCTGGGTCCATGCGCGCAAGGCGTGGCTGCAAGGCCTGTCGCCGAAGGAGAACCGCGATATTCCGCCGCTCGACTACGGCCTGGTGCGCCGGCTGAAAAGTGAAAACCCCGGTCTTTTCATCGGCCTCAACGGCGGGCTTCATACTTTGAGTCAGGCTGTCGAGGAGATGGACGGGCTTGACGGTGTGATGCTTGGCAGGGCTGCCTATCAGGATAGCGGTGTTCTCACGGGCGTGGATGCGCTTTTTCCGCATCCCCTGTCGGGAGACCAGCCGTCCGGCACTGTCTCCAATCCGCAGGACCTTCCCGTCGAGCAGTGGGAAGCCGTCCGCGATGCCATGGTCGCCTATGCGGCCGAGGTGATCGCCCGGGGTGGGCGGGTGGCGCATGTCACGCGGCATATGGTCGGGCTGTTCCAGGGCTTTCCGGGTGTCCGGCGCTACCGGCAGATCCTCTCCACCGATGCCACCAAGCCGGGGGCAGGACCGGAAGTGATCGCCAATGCCTTCGCGGCGGTGCTGTCGGCGCGGGGCGAAGCGCGGGATGCGGCGGAGTAGCGCTTTCTGTGCATCGCCGCGGCGTCACCACAATTTCGTCCCCTCGCGGGCGGAAAACGGCGTAAAGAACAAACGACGCAAGAGAATAGACGGACAGGTGCCTGCGTGATCGATCCCTACGCCATGCTCGGACTGGAGCGCGATGCAGACGACAACGCGGTGAAGGCTGCCTATCGCAAGGCCGCCAAGGGCATGCATCCCGATTCGGGCGGCGATGCCGACCAGTTCGCCCGCCTGCAGACCTGCTACGACCTGCTGCGCGACCCCGTGCGCCGCAAGGTGTTCGACGACACCGGCTTCGATCCGCAGCTGGCCGATCCGCGCGACCTCAAGGGCCTGATGCTGCTCGAACCGCTGGTCAACGAGGTCATCCTCGACGAGCGCGAGCCCGGCAGCTTCGATCCCTTGGCGGCGATGCGCCGCAAGCTCTCCGACGACATCGTCAAGAGCCGCTTCCACATCCTGGAGCTGGAGCGCCACCGCAACCGCGTGCGCCAGCATATCGACCGCCTCGGCCGCAAGGCCGGCACGGATTTTTTGGGCTCCATGCTGCGCGCCCGCTCGCAATCGATCGCCGAGGCGATCCGCAATGCCGAGACCCAGATCCAATCCATCGAGCAGGCCTATGCCATGCTGGAAGGCTATTCCTACGAACTGGCCGCCGCCGCCCTCGAGCCCGCGCCGGTGCTCGTCAAGGGCGAGGCGGCCGAATAGGCCTGACTACCAGTGTTTCGGCAGCGGCGGCTCCGCGCCCTCGTATTTCGGCGCGGGCTGCGCGGCGCGCATCTTTTCGAAGGCGCGATAGGCTTTTCGCTTGCGGACGGCGACGAGCGCACGGGCGGCCTCGACGCCGGCGTCCTGAAGGGCGCGCGTCTCGCGGTAGGACGAGCTCATCCTGATCTTGCTCGCCAGATAGCCGAAATGCTCGGCATCCGCCACGCTCCGCGCCAGTTCGTCGAGGAGGCGGCGTTGTTCGGCGTCGAGATTGGCAAGGCAGCAGGGCTGCTGCGTCGCACGGAAGAACCAGATGCAGCGATGCCGGCGCCGGCAGTCGCGACGGCGGCAGATGCGCTCCGGCACAGCCAGCATCTCGGCGCTGCGGGCGAGCTGGTGACAGGTGGGCGGGGGCGGTTCGTAGGGCATGGGGGCTCCTGTTGTCGGGAAGGGAAGGCGGGCGGTGCGCCCTGTGCGCGGCATCCGGTCCGGTTTTCGCGGGGCACGTCAGCCGGATCGACGTCTGGGCGCTGTCTTTGCGGCGTGCCCCTCGACCGGACACGCCAAAACCGTCCCGCGCGTGAAAAAGAAGCCACGCCGGGGTCTGGATCAGGCTTCGGACGGGGCGCTCAAAGCTGTCTCGTCAAAAGTATAGAAGTGACACCTTTCAGCGCCCCGTTCAGCGGTTTTTGCCTGCGACTCCGGTCTCTCTGCAAAGGCTGGGTTCGGCGGTGTTTGCCGTCGGTTTCCGGGGCGGGTTTTGAACCGGTTTTGACATCCGCGCAGAACTCTCCATCGAGCCCGGCCCGGACGGAAAGACTTTCGCCTTTCCCGGGAAAACACCGCTCCGGCGGACGATGCCGACGCATCCGCCAGTCCCAGCCCTCTTGTGTGCCGCACAGGCACATCCGGCGCGCCGTCAGGGGATGAAACGAAGGGCCCGGTCCGACGCCCCGCCGTTTCCCCCATGTCGCCGGAGGGAGACCACTTTCCGCAGACCCCTTTGGAGAGGACTTACGTCCGTCCCTCCCCAAAAGCGCCGACCCCGCCTCGCCGCAACGCCTTGCGGTGTATCCGTGGCGGGATGAGGGGAGTATGGCATGGGGATTGGGGGCGGGGAAAATTAGTTTTGAATTGTCTCTTCCTACGCGGCGAGCCTTTACTTATGCACGTCGATATTTTGCTTCCACCGTCTTTTTTGTTCACGCAAAAGTGGTATCGTTCGTGTCAATAAGGGGGAGTCTTATGGTGCAGGCAGCCGTAAAAAACGAAAGCTTCAAATCATCCGAAGAAGTGAGCGGCGATTCCTCAAATGAAGAGATACTCACTCTTGAGAAGCGGCTAACTCAAGAACTGGTCTTCGCAATGGTTGCTCCTATTGGTTCTGGGGCTTCTACAGTAGCTGAAATACTCCGATCGAAAATTGAAGAGAGTTTTGGTTATAAGGCCAACGTCATAAAAATTAGCTCTCTAATAAACAATCGCGCTGAAAGCTTTGGCGAAAACCCGGTGCGCAATGATGATCCAAATCGTGTGGAACGGCTACAGAATCTAGGAAACAAGTTGAGGGAGAGGCACTCTAGTGATGTTCTTGCTGTTTTGAGTATTGATGAAATATATAGATCTAGGGCTGATAGCGAAAACGGTGAAGATAGACGTTATTGCACAATAATTGATTCTTTAAAAAACCCTGAAGAGGTTGCCGTGTTGCGTAAGGTGTATGGTGACCTTTTTTGGTTGATTGGTGTTTTTTCACCTGAAGATAAGAGAATATCACGATTGGAAAGTGATGTCTCAAATTCTGCGTATCTCGCGAAGATAAAAGATGCGGATTATGACGAGGGGCTAAACTTCGGTCAATCCGTCAGGAAGACTATGAATTATGCAGACGTTTTCTTGAGGAATGATGGCGACAATACGGATGGAATATCGCATTCTATAGAACGTTTCTTGAGTTTAGTCTTTGGTGTTGGCGTTCAAACACCCACTCGTGACGAATATGCGATGCAGGCCGCGTCAGGTGTTTCTTTGAATTCTGCTTGTCTTTCAAGGCAAGTTGGCGCGGTGATAGTCTCTAATTCTGGCGAGTTAATCGGCCAGGGCGCTAACGATGTCCCCAAATTTAGAGGTGGTACATACAATGTCGATGATGGGTCGGGAGATAACCGTTGCTACAAATGGAAAGCATGTCAGTGTTGGAATGATCATTACAAAGATAAGCTTCTTAATCAAATTAGTAGCAAAGTAGGAACTTCGATTACTCGCGATGAATTAAGGTCTGGTCTACGGAAGACCGATGTGAAAAATCTTATAGAGTTTTCTAGAGCAGTCCACGCAGAGATGGAGGCGATAATCTCAGTCGCTCGTCAAGGGAAAAGCGGGATTGTAGGATCACGGCTTTTTACTACGACATTCCCTTGTCACAGCTGTGCGCGCCATATTGTCGCGAGTGGGATTCATACGGTTATATATATTGAACCATATCCAAAAAGTTTGGCATTGACCCTTCATTCGGATGCTATAACTACGAACCCGAATGAGGCTGAAAAGGTGGCATTCCTTCAATATGAAGGCGTATCACCGTCAAGCTTTTCACGAGTTTTTGGTGCTAAACTCGATCGTAAAGAATCGGGTAAGCTAAAGACCGTTATACCAAAACATGCGCGCCCGCTGGCGTCTCCGCCGCTTGATTCCCTCGTTAGTCGAGAGCAGCTCGTTTTGGCGCCGGTGCTAGAAAAGGAGGAGATGTAATGACAAAGATTGAAAAGCAGCTCAATTTCCTTCTGCCTATCAGCAATTCTCGGTCTCTTGCGCCCGAATGTAAAGTTGCTAAAGCAGCCCAGCCAACAGGAGACACCGCGTCGGTGAAGCGCTATGTGCAAATCAAGGAATCGCTGAAAAACAAGGGTTTGATTAAGTCGCGCTGACTTAAAAACACGGTAGTCGCTTCATCAAAAAATGATAAACCTGAAGCCGAGGATTACCGCCCCGGCCGCCCCGTCTTCCCCTTCGTGCGCCCCTTGCGCTTCGCCTCCGCCGGGTCCTCATAGCTCCCCGCGCCAATTTTCCCCCGCCGGACCGGCTTCGCGTCGTCGGCTCCGTCGGCACGTTCGGGTTGGCCCTCGAGGAGGGGGGCGTGGCGTTTTTTGGTGGAGAGGGTTTCGTCCGGGCGGGTGGGTAGGTCTCCGGTGACGGGTTTTTCGGTGCGGCCGACGGTCATTTCGTCGAGCGTGTTGCGGCGGAACAGCGATTTTCCCGCGGGCGTGGCGACGTCGCGGCCCATCTCGTCCAGCGAAGGCTTGCGGAAGAGCGGGCGTTCAGTGTCGGTGCCCGGACCCATGTCGTCGAGCGAGGGTTTTTGGAAGAGGGATTTTGAGGTGTCTGCGTCTGCGGCTGTGGATCCTCGGGTCGAGCCCGAGGATGACGGAGGAGAGGTTGGGCGCGATTTTCCCGATGGTGTGCCGGAGGCGGTAGCGCCGGCCTTTCCGCTCTTGCCACCTTCTTGGCTCTTCGCTTCCTCGCGCGCCATCGGGTCGTCCATGACGGCGAGTTCGGCGGCCTTGAGGCGTTTGATCTCGTCGCGCAGGCGGGCGGCCTTTTCGAAATCGAGATCGGCGGCGGCGTCGCGCATGGCTTTTTCCAGCGCGTTGAGATGGGTCTGGAGATTGTTGCCGACGAGGTTGCCGCCGTCGGCAAAGCCCTTGCCGGAGACGCCGGAAATGTCGGCGCGGACGTGGTCGCGCTCGTAGACCGAGTCGAGGATGTCGGAAATCCTGGCCTTTACCGATTCCGGGGTGATGCCGTGCGCCTCGTTATAGGCGACCTGCTTTTCGCGGCGGCGGGTCGTCTCGTCCATGGCGCGCTGCATGGAGCCGGTGATCTGGTCGGCATAGAGGATGACCTTGCCGTCGACATTGCGCGCCGCGCGGCCGATGGTCTGCACGAGGGACGTCTCCGAGCGCAAAAAGCCTTCCTTGTCGGCATCGAGGATGGCGACGAAGCCGCATTCGGGAATGTCGAGGCCTTCGCGCAGCAGGTTGATGCCGACCAGCACGTCGAAGGCGCCGAGACGCAGGTCGCGGATGATCTCGATGCGCTCCAGCGTGTCGATGTCCGAGTGCATGTAGCGCACGCGAACACCCTGTTCGTGCAGGTATTCGGTGAGGTCTTCGGCCATGCGCTTGGTGAGCACGGTGACGAGCGTGCGGTAGCCGGCCTGCGCCGTCTCGCGGATTTCGCCCAGCACGTCGTCCACCTGGCTTTTCGCCGGGCGCACCTCGACGGGCGGGTCGATCAGGCCGGTCGGGCGGATGACCTGCTCGGCGAAGACGCCGCCGGCGGCTTCCATTTCCCAGTTGCCGGGGGTGGCCGAGACGGCGATCGTGTCGGGGCGCATGGCGTCCCATTCCTCGAAGCGCAGCGGGCGGTTGTCCATGCAGGAGGGCAGGCGGAAGCCGTATTCGGCCAGCGTCGCCTTGCGGCGGAAGTCGCCGCGATACATGCCGCCGATCTGCGGGATCGTGACGTGGCTTTCGTCGATGAAGATCAGCGCGTTGTCGGGGATGTATTCGAAGAGGGTCGGCGGCGGCTCGCCGGGCCGGCGGCCCGTGAGGTAACGCGAATAGTTCTCGATACCGGCGCAGGAGCCGGTGGCCTCCAGCATCTCGATATCGTAGCGCGTGCGCTGCTCCAGGCGCTGCGCTTCCAGCAGGCGGCCGGCCTTTTCCAGCTCGGCGAGGCGCAGCTTCAGCTCCTCCTTGATCGCCTTGATGGCGCCGTTCAGCGTGGGGCGCGGGGTGACGTAGTGGCTGTTGGCGTAGATCTTCACCGATTTCAGGTCGCCGGTCTTCTGGCCGGTCAGCGGGTCGAATTCGGTGATCGCGTCGATCTCGTCGCCGAACATGCTGATGCGCCAGGCGGCATCTTCAAGGTGGGCCGGGAAGATTTCGATCGTGTCGCCCCGCACCCGGAAACTTCCGCGTTGAAAGTCCATCTCGCGGCGCTTGTATTGCTGGGCGACGAGGTCGGCGAGCAGCTGGCGCTGGTCGAGCCGTTCGCCGACTTCCATCTGGAAGGTCATGGCGGTGTAGGTCTCGACCGAGCCGATACCGTAGATGCAGGAGACCGAGGCGACGATGATGCAGTCGTCGCGCTCCAAGAGCGAGCGCGTCGCGGAGTGGCGCATGCGGTCGATCTGCTCGTTGATCGACGATTCCTTCTCGATGAAGGTATCGGAACGTGGCACATAGGCTTCCGGCTGGTAATAATCGTAGTAGGAGACGAAATATTCGACCGCGTTTTCCGGGAAGAAGTTCTTGAACTCGCTGTAGAGCTGGGCGGCCAGCGTCTTGTTCGGCGCGAGGATCACGGCGGGGCGCTGCGTCTGCTCGATCACCTTGGCCATGGTGAAGGTCTTGCCCGAGCCGGTGACGCCGAGCAGGACCTGGCTGCGCTCGCCCGAGGACAGACCCTCGACGAGATCGGCAATCGCGGTCGGCTGGTCGCCGGCGGGCTGGTATTCGCTGATCATGCGGATCGGGATGCCGCCTTCCGACTTGGCGGGGCGGGCGGGGCGGTGCGGCGTCCAGAGCTTGCCGTCCTTGAACAGCGGGTTGCCGCTCTCGATGAGGGCGGACAAGGCTTCCACCGTGGCGGTGACGGCCGTGCCGGCATTGAGCGAGGCAGCGTCCTCCAGGGAGACGTCCATGCCGGAGACCGGGTTGAGGCCGGCGGCGGCGCGGGTCTTCGGGTCGGACGAGCCGCCGATCGAGACGCCGCGGGAGGTTTTGGAGACCGTGACCTGCTCGGTGTGGCGGCGGGCGGCGTTCTCTACCGTCTTGCGGTGTTTGCCCGCCTTGGAGGCGACCTCGCGGCGGCTTTCGACGCTTCCCGCCTCGGCTTCCGCCTCGAGCTGCTTCACCCAATCCGAGACGCTGCCGGACAAAGGCGCGCCCTCGAAAGGCGATTGCGGGGCTTCCTCGAAACCGGGGTTCGAGGCGGTGGGTTTTTTCGGAGCTTTGGCCATGCGGGGAATATGGAGAGAGTCAGGCGGAAAGAAAAGGGGTTTTGAGTACAAAAGGGAAACGAATTTGCGGCTGTCTCCGCCCGTTATCAGGGAAGGCAGGGCGAGGGGCGATCATGGAGAAGGTGATTGACGAGACGGGACTGATGCCGAAGGAGAGCGCGCTGGCGGCGCTGCACGAGGCGGTGGCGGCCTACAATGCCGAGCGCGGCAGGGTCACGAACACGCTCTATGTCAACATGGTGCTGCTATTCGGCGGCTATGTCGTTCTCGCCGGCATTTTCGCCTATATCGCCTTCACCGAGATCGACAAGAATATCGTCGGCATCGTGCTGGGGCTGCTGTTTTTCGGCGGCACGGTCGTCTGGCGTGTCGCGCAGGCGCCGTCGAAGCGCTTCCAGCAGGATTTGCGCGACCGTATGCTGCCGCTGGTCTTCGGCTTCATCGACGAGGTGCAGTATGGGCACGGCGTCGAGCCGCGCTTCATGGGCGCCATGCCCGGCAAGGAACTGGTGGCGCGCGATCGCAGCGAACACGGCGACATGATCGCCGGCCGACACGAGGGGCTGGCCTTCACGTTGTCGGAAACGGAGATGAGCACCGGCAGCGGCAAGAGCCGGAGCACGACCTTCAAGGGCATCATTTTCCATTTCGTGCGCGACGAGGAATTTCCCGGCCTGCTGCTGGCGGCGCGCAAGCCGAACAGCGTGCAGCTGTTCTTCCGCGATCTCTTCGGCGGCAGTTCCATGCCGCTGGTGACGAGCGGCAATCCTGAACTCGACGCTTCGCACGAATTCCGCACCGACCGGCCGGATGCCGCGACTCCCATCGTGCAGGGCGCGCTCGCCAAGGCGCTCGATTACCTCTCCACCGAATGGCGCGACGACGTGGTGCGGCTGGCGCTGCGGCGGCGGGATTGTTACCTGCTGCTGCCCTCGAAGAAGAATTTCTTCGAGCTGCCGCCGGTGGATACGCCGATCGATTTCGACCGGCACCTGAGGCCGATGATCCGCGATATCGTCACACTGCTGGCGACGGCGAAGCTGGTCAGCAAGATCGGTTAGTTCGTCAGGCCGACGAAGAGCGTCCGCACCTCATCCGCCACATGCTGCACCGCGCGATCCTTGTCGCGACGGCGGTGCCAGGCGAGGTGGAGGGGGAAGCCGGTGACGGGGATGGGGGGACGGGCGACGTGGAAGCGCGTTGCGGCCTCCGGCGGCAGGCAGTGGCTCGGCATCATGGCGATGAGATCGCTGTCTTCCAGAAGCGCGGGTACCATCAGGAAGCTGGGCACGACGATGCCGACGCGGCGGGTCTTGCCGAGGGCGGCGAGCTGGTCGTCGAAGGGCGTGCGCGTATCGCCGCGGCCAGAGACGAGGATGTGCGGAAAGGCGAGCCAGCGGTCCAGCGTGAAGTGCTGCGCGGCGGGATGATTCTTCCGCATGGCGACGACGTAGTGCTCGTCGACCAGCGTCTCGCGGTGGAAGGCGGTCTCGTCGACGGTCGGGAAGACCGAGAGGGCTATGTCGCTGGCACCGCGGGCCAGCGATTCCAGCGCCTCGGGCGCGCCATGCCAGGGCTGGATGACCAGGTCGATGCCGGGGGCGGACTGGGCGAGCGCGCGGTGCAGGGCACCGGCGATCAGGATGCCGGGAAAATCGGCGGTGAGAATGCGCACGGTCTGGCGGATTTCGGCGAGCGGTTCCTCCGGTGCATCGACCACGGCGGCGATACCGACGAGAAGGGTTTTGAGCGGATCGCGCAGGCTTTCCGCCTTCGGCGTCAGGCGCATGCCGCCCTTGCCGCGCTCCAGCAACGGATCGCCGAAGAGATGGCGGCAGCGGTCAAGCGCGCTCGATGTGGCGGGCTGCGACAGGTTGAGCTTTGCGGCGGCGCGCGAGACATGGGCCTCGTCGAGCAGGGCGTCGAGAATAACGAGAAGGTTCAGGTCGACGGATCTTAAATTCATAAGACAGATAATAGCATATACAAATCATCCATTGGAATGATTTCAGCATGCGCGGCATCCTGGTGGCGTCAACACAGGAGACGACGCCGTGAGCAAGACCTTGATCCTTCTCTTCCACCCCGATCTCAATCGCTCGCGCGCCAATGCGGCGCTGGCCGAGGCGGCCGCCCGCCTGCCGGGCGTGGAGGTCGCCGATATGTATGCGCTCTACCCCGATGGCGCGATCGACGCGGATCGCGAGGTGGCGCGGCTGCTATCGGCCGACCGGATCGTGCTGCAGTTCCCGATCCAGTGGTATGCCACGCCGCCGCTGTTGCAGGCGTGGAAGGATGCGGTGCTGACCCGCATGTTCTACATCAGCTATCCGACCGAGGGGCGCCTGCTGGAGGGCAAGCCGCTGCTCGTCGTCGCAACGGCCGGCAATGTGCCGGAGGCCTACCAGCGCGGCGGCGCCAACAAGTTCACCATGGAAGAGCTGCTGCGCCCGCTGGAGGCGACGGCGCACCGTTGCGGCCTGCCGTGGCAGGCGCCGTTCCTGGTCTATCGCGCGGACAAGCTCGACGATCTCTCGCTGCACAGCGCGGCGAAGGACTATGCGGCGATCCTCGAAACGTGGCGGCGGCAGGATGCACAGCGTTTTCTCGTGGAAGCCTGGGGGTGATGGGCGAGCATCGAGGGAACAAGGGGCCGGGCGATTGGCCCGGCTGCGTCTCTCGGCATCCGGCGGAGGGGAGTCCGCCGTCGCTTTCAACCG
Source organism: Shinella sp. M27 (assembly GCF_049199905.1). Lineage (NCBI taxonomy): Bacteria > Pseudomonadati > Pseudomonadota > Alphaproteobacteria > Hyphomicrobiales > Rhizobiaceae > Shinella > Shinella sp. M27. Next base: position 13,505 of record NZ_JBLZPK010000057.1, on the reverse strand, counting down.
GACTACCCCGATCTGATGCGAAAGATTTTATTCCAGCGATTGAAAGTCTTGTTCGCTTTCTAATGCCGGGCTCAACGCCAACGACATTGCTGTGCACGATAGCTTGCTGTTTTTGTTAACAATTTCGTGATGGCGGCCGCTTTCTCCCGCAACCCGCTGATGGCGCAGGCTATTTTTGCTCGATTGACACCCCGGAAACACAGGATCAGATAGGTCGCACAGGGTTCAAACGTCAGGAGGGATTAGGATGACGATACCGCCCGGTGCATCACCGCAACTGTATAACGAGGACCTTGCGCCCGCGAAGGAGCGCAATTGGGGGGCCTTCTCCATCTTCAATGTCTGGACATCGGACGTGCACAGCCTGTGGGGCTATTATCTCGCCGCCAGCCTGTTTCTCTTCTGTGGAAGCTTCGTGAACTTCCTGCTGGCCATCGGCGTCGGCTCGCTGATTATCTTCTTCCTGATGCACATGGTCGGCCTTGCCGGCGTGCGCACCGGCGTGCCGTTCCCGGTTCTCGCCCGTGCCTCCTTCGGCATCTGGGGCGCGAATTTCCCGGCCATCGTGCGGGCCATCGTCGCCTGCTTCTGGTATGGCGCACAGACGGCGGCCGCTTCCGGCGCCATCGTTGCGCTGCTCATCCGCAACGAGAGCCTGCTGCAATTTCACCAGTCGAGCCACATGCTCGGCCATTCGACGCTGGAACTGATCTGCTATGTCGTCGTCTGGGGCCTTCAGCTGCTGATCATCCAGAACGGCATGGAAACGGTGCGCAAGTTCCAGGACTGGGCCGGTCCCGCCGTCTGGGTCATGATGCTGCTGCTTGCCGTCTATCTCGTCGTCAAGGCCGGCGGTTTCTCGCTCAGCCACACGATCCCGATGGACGTGCTGCTGGAGAAGACCAAGGATGCGGGTGTACCGGGCGTGCCGGGCTCGCTTGCCGCTCTCGGTGCAGTTGCGGCGATCTGGGTCACCTATTTCTCGGCGCTCTATCTCAACTTCTGCGACTTCTCGCGCTACTGCCCGAGCGAGCGTTCGCTGACGGTCGGCAATCTCTGGGGCCTGCCGGTCAACCTCATCCTGTTCTCGCTGGTCGCCGGCGTCACCACGATTGCGGCCTATAGCGTCTATGGCGAGGTGCTGCTGCATCCCGACCAGATCTCGGCCAAGTTCGACAGCGTGTTCCTGGCGCTGCTCGCCGCGCTCACCTTCGCGGTGGCGACGCTCGGCATCAACGTCGTGGCGAACTTCGTCTCGCCGGCCTTCGACTTCGCCAACGTCTTCCCCAAGCATATCGACTTCAAGAAGGGCGGCTATATCGCGGCGTTCATCGCGCTCGTGCTCTATCCCTTCGCGCCCTGGGAAAGCGGTGCAGCGCATTTCGTTAACATGATCGGCAACACGATGGGCCCGATCTTCGGCGTCATGATGGTCGACTACTACCTCATCCGCAAAGGCCGGGTGAATGTCGAGGCGCTCTACCGTGAAGACGGCGAGTTCCGCTTCGAGAACGGCTGGCATGTCAACGCGCTGATCGCGGCCGGTGTCGGCATCGTCTTCTCGTCGATCCTGCCGGGCTTCACCAGCATCATGCCGTCCTGGTGGGGTGTCTATGGCTGGTTCTTCGGCGTCGCCATTGCCGGCATCATCTACTACGGCCTGCGCGCCTCCAGCCTGCGCAAGGCTCTGCCGGCCTGAGCGTAGGCTTATAGACGTCGCTTCATGGCCCCGGGCGGAAACGCCCGGGGCTTTTTTGCTCATGACAGACCTGAAAATCTAGTGTTCGCCGGTCGCCATCCGGGCCATGTGCGCGGCATGCTGGTCGAGCCAGCGCGGGATGTCGGCGGCGGGCATCGGGCGGGCGAAATGGTAGCCTTGGGCGTGGCGGCAGCCGAGCATGCGCAGGACTTCGGCCTCCTCCTCGTTCTCGACGCCTTCCACCACGATATCGATGGACAGCGCATGGCCGATGCCAATGAGGGCGGCGATGAGGGCCTGGTTCTCGCGGCTGGTGGCGATGCCCTTGACGAAGCTGCGGTCGATCTTCAGCCGGTCGATATGCAGGCTGACGAGATAGGCGAGCGAGGAATGCCCCATGCCGAAATCATCGACCGCCAGGCGGAAGCCGGCGGCCTCCAGCCGGGCGAGCTCGGCGCCGGCCGCCTGCGTATCGAGCGTCGCTTCCTCGGTGATCTCGATTTCCATCAGCGCCGGGGAAACCTTATGCGCGTGAACGATGTCGGTGAGCAAGCGCGACAGCGTATTGCCGGAAAATTCGCGCGGCGAGACATTCACGGCGACCGCAGCCTCCGGCAGCCCGAGGCGCGGCAGGGTTTGCAGCAGCTCGGCGGCGCGGGTCGCGACATAGCCGGTCAATGAAGGCGATATATGCAGGGCATGGGCGGCGCGCACGATATCCGGCGGGCTGACGGCGCCGAGTTCGGTGTGCGACCAGCGCAGCAGCGCCTCGAAGCCGGTGACGCGGCCGGTGGCGAGTTCTACCTGCGGCTGGAAGACGACGGTCAGGTCGCGGTTCTCGATGGCCTCCGTCAGGCTGGCCTCGATGAGACGCTGGCGCTCGATGCGGGCCTTGAGGACCGGATTGAACAGGCCGAGACGGCGGCGGCCGCCTTCCTTGGCGGCATAGAGCGCGATATCGGCGCTGGCGAAAAGATCGTCGGCGGTCTCGCCATGATGGGGATGCAGCGCAAGGCCGGCGCTGGCGCCGACGGTGACCGGCCGCCCGTCGATGACGATGGGTTCGGCGGCAAGGCGAACGATGCCGTTGCCGATTTCGCGGCCGCGCGCTTCCGCATTGACTCCTTCGATGATGACGGCGAACTCGTCGCCGCCGAGGCGCACGACCGTATCATCTGGGCCGGTGAGGCTGGCGAGGCGGCCAGCGATCTCTGTCAGCACGGCATCGCCGGCGCCGTGGCCCATCGTGTCGTTGATCGCCTTGAAGCGGTCGAGGTCGATTGCGAGCAGGGCGAGCGTGCCGCTGGGCACGGTCCCGTCGAGCAGATTGCGCAGGCGCTGGTTGAACAGCGCGCGATTGCCGAGCCCGGTCAGAGGGTCGCGGTTGGCGAGCGAGGCAAGTTGCTCGTAGGACTGGCGGATTTCCGCATTGGCGTCCGACAGCGAGGCGGCAAGCGCCACGGCTTTCAGCCGGTCGATCTGGCTGCGGATGAAGCCGGCCTCGCTGAACTGGCTGGTGCGCAGCATCATCACCGCCAGCAGCAGGGCATCGGCGGCGATGACGAAGGCGGCCGTCGTGCCGGTGATTAGAAGCGAGAGGATGGCGGAGGCGAGCGGCGGGCCGGCGAAGACGAGCGCCGTGCGGGAATAGGCCGTGCTCTGCATCAGCGATCCGGCGCAGATGCCGCCTATGATGAAGATGAGATAGGGGTTGAGGCCATTGGCACCGTGCAACGTGCCGATGAAGGGCGGCAAGCTCCAGGCAAGGCCGCCGCCGAGCGCTCCGAGCGAGAGCACGCCAAGCGCGCGCTTCGGCCGCTCCACGGCGCAGTTGAGCCGGCGGACGATTCGCACGCCGATATAGCGGGCGAGATTGATGGCGAGGACGGTGGCGAGCCAGGCCAGGATGCCGGCGCTCGGTTCATCCAGCCAGAGCACGGCGGCGGTGGTGGCGGCGAGGAAGCAGTTGGCGCCGAGCGACAGGGTGATGCCGTCCAGCACGGACAGGGCCTGTGCGGAGAGTATCTGCCGTCGTGTCGCTTCATCCTCCGGCATCAGCCGGGCCGCATTCGTCATTGTCTTCCCGATTCAGACGGAATCGCCGCCACGGCGATGTGGGCGGATGGTGTGGCGGTGGGCATAAGATTGTCTTAACGGGGGATCGCGAGAATCCATGACGTTGCGGCCTTGACGGCGGTGATGGCTCGGATATCTCGGTGCAGACAGTCTCCCAATGTCAGGAATCGCCCATGCCCTTCAGCCTCAACCCCGCGGCCGTCTGGCCGATCGTGCTTCTCGCCCTTTCCAACGTCTTCATGACCTTTGCCTGGTATGGCCACCTGAAGTTCAAGTCGGCGCCGCTCTTCATCGCGATCCTCGCCAGCTGGGGCATCGCCTTCTTCGAATATTGCCTGGCCGTGCCGGCCAACCGCATCGGCCACGAGGTCTATTCGGCGGCACAGCTCAAGACCATCCAGGAAGTGATTACACTCCTGGTCTTCGCTGGTTTCTCCGTCTTCTGGCTGAAGGAAAGCCTGACCTGGAACCACGCCGTCGGCTTCATGCTGATCGCGGCGGGCGCGGCCTTCGTGTTCAAGGGCTGAATGTCGATCGATCCTATTCCAGCATATCGAACGCGCGAAAAATCCAGCTCAATTGATAGAGGATGCCCAGCGTCACGAAGGTGACGTGGTAGCGGCGGCTGGCGGTCCAGGCGGCGGTGAGGCAGAGCAGGATGAAGACAGCGTTGCGCAGCGGGTATTCGTAGCCGAAGGAGCCGAAATAGGCTTCGCCCTTGAGGGCCGTGTCGATCAGATCCACGGCGAAGACGAGGGCGAAGACGCCGAAGAACCATTTGCGGCGGGAATAGAAATAGTCCTCGTAGCCGGCATAGTCGTCGAGCACGGTGGGAAAGAGCATCACCGCGAGCAGGAAGAACAGGCAGCAATAGCTGATCAGGAAGAGATAGACGCCGAAGCCGATCGTCGTCAGCGCCTGCAGACGAAACTCCCACCACCAGAAATGCAACAGGAACAGCAGGAGGAAGCCGGCCCAGGCGAGATGCACGGGATAGGGCTTCACCTTGCCGGGATGCTGGACGAGCAGGGCGACGCCCGTCAGGATGCGGGCGATGCTGAGACTGACCACCATGCCGATGACGACGCGCACATGGCCGAACAGTGCGGGATCCGGGGGCGTGTGCTCCATCGCTTTCCCGCCCTCTTAGTCGACAGGAACGGGCGTGGGCTGGCCGGACTGGTCGAGCGCGACCATGATAAAGGTGGCGCCCGTCACTTTCTCCAGCGTCGTCGTCAGGTAGCGCTGCGCCCAGGCCTCGACGCTGAGCGTGATCGAGGTGCGGCCGACTCGGGCGATGTCGGTGTAGATGCTGAGCGTGTCGCCGATCTTCACCGGCAGTTCGAAGGCCATTTCCTTGACGGCTGCGGTTACGACGCGGCCGCGGGCGCGCTCCGCCGCGCGGATGCCCGAAGCCAAGTCCATCTGCGCCATGACCCAGCCGCCGAAAATATCGCCGGCGGCATTGGCATCGCCCGGCATGGCGAGCGTGCGAAGGGTGAGCTGGCCGTTCGGCGTCCGGGTCTCTGTCATGCGGGTCCTCTCCATCTTTCCCTTGGTCTAGCCGAATGCGGGCGAGGGAGAAAGAGGCAGGTGCAGGGCATCTGCCCTGCCTTCTCGTATATATGCGCGATCCCAAAATTGATGATTGCAATTTTAGACGATTTTAAAGGGTTTCCCGGACCCTCGGGCACAAGGCGCAGTGTGCCAAAAGATCGAGGAGAGCCCGGTGAAGAATTTCAGAATATCGACGCGTCTATCTTTGCTGGTCGGTCTTGCCTTGACCATCTTCGCCACGGCTCTCGTCTACAGTCTTTATCATTATCAGGATGCGATGGTGGCCGAGCGCAAGTCGAAGCTTGCGGCGATGGACCAGAGCATGCTGACATTGTTCAAACATTACAATGATCTGGAAACGGCTGGCACGCTGACGCGCGAGGAAGCCCAGACCCGCGCCAAGGATGCGGTGCGTGCGTTGCGCTACGAGGGCAGCGGCTATTTCTGGATCAACGACATGAACGCCGTGATCGTGATGCATCCGATCAAGCCTGCGCTTGACGGCACGGACCAGTCCGCCATGGCCGACCCGACCGGCAAGAAGATTTTCACGGAATTCGTCAAGGCCGTGAAGGGCAGCCCGGATGGCCAGGCTTTCGTCGACTATCTCTGGCCGAAGCCGGGCTTTGACGAGCCCGTCCTGAAATATTCGCATGTCGCCGGCTTCGCGCCCTGGGGCTGGATCGTCGGTACGGGCGTCTATGCGGACGACCTTGCGGCGATGTTCCGCAGCAATGCGATCGAGATGGCGATGATCCTCGCCGTCGGTGGCCTTGCCATTATCCTCGCCGCCTATGGCATCGTGAAGAGCGTCACCGGCCCGATCCTGCGCCTCAAGGCATCCATGCAGTCGATCGCCGAGGAGGATGTTTCCCGCGACGTGCCCGAGACCGAGCGCAGGGACGAGATCGGCGAGATGGCGAAGGTCGTCTCGGTGCTGCGCCAGTCGGTTGCAGAGCGGGCGGAACTGCGCGTTCGCGAAGGCGAGCAGCAGGTTCGTCTCGATGCCGAGCGTTCGGAAGGCGAGCGCCGCCAGCGGGCGGTGAGCCAGGGCCAGTCGGATGCCATGCAGACGGTCGGCGAGGCGCTGGAACGGCTTGCGGCCGGCGACCTCACGGTGTCGATCGATGCGATCGCGCCTGAGTATGCCAAGCTGCGCGACGACTTCAATCGCGCCGTCGATGCGCTTTCGGGCACCGTCAACGCGATTGCCCGGTCCACGGACGTCGTCTATGGCAGCGCCGGCGGCATTGCGGAAGCGGCCAACAACCTGTCGCACCGCACCGAACAGCAGGCGGCCTCGCTGGAGGAAACCGCCGCCGCCCTCGACGAGATCACCGCGACGGTGCGCAGCGCTTCCGAGCGGGCTGCCGAGGCAAGCCGCATGGTGGCCGAGACGAAGCAGTCGACCGGCCGCTCCGGCACGATCGTACGCGATGCCGTCGCCGCGATGAGCCGCATCGAGGACGCGTCGAGCCGCATCAGCCAGATCATCGGCGTGATCGACGAGATCGCCTTCCAGACCAATCTTCTGGCGCTGAATGCCGGTGTCGAGGCCGCCCGTGCCGGCGAGGCGGGCCGCGGCTTCGCGGTTGTCGCGCAGGAGGTGCGCGAACTGGCGCAGCGCTCGGCCAATGCCGCCAAGGAGATCAAGGGCCTGATCAGCAATTCGGCGGCCGAAGTCGGCACCGGCGTGGCGCTGGTGCGCTCGACGGGCGATGCGCTGACGGAGATCGAGGCGCTCGTCAACAAGGTGAACGAGCAGGTCAATTCGATTGCGACCTCGGCCCGCGAGCAGGCGACCGGCCTTGCCGAAGTGAACAAGGCCGTCAACCAGATGGACCAGATGACCCAGCAGAACGCCGCGATGGTGGAGGAAACCAACGCCGCCGGCCAGACGCTGACCCAGGAAAGCGAGCAGCTGAAGCGGCTGCTCGGGAACTTCCGGCTCTCACCAGCCGGAGCGGCGGATCACCGGCGCCGCGCCGCATAAAAGCAAAAGACTTTTCTCCGGAAAACCTCGCCCCGGCGCCCCCGCGCCGGGGTTTTTCGTTTTCGCAGACAACGCTTCCTTTACCCTGTTGCGAGAAAATCCAGTGGAATTGCGGGGGCATGGTCCCTCGTGTCCGGTTTCGTGCCGGCGCGGTCCGAATGCGGACAAAAGCGGCCTGCACCATTGCCGGACAGACATGGGACATCACGAACTTCGCATCGGGCGAGGACGGGTGCCAGGCGGAAGTGACAATGGGTATTGCGTTCGTTTCTCGTCTCCGCAGGCCGCTCGGGCTGCTTCTCATCCCGGCGATGCTGGCCGCCTGTTCGGGTGGCCTGACCCCGCCCGACGATATCGACGGCGGTGGCGTCAGCGCGATCCGGCCTATGGAAGAGGTGTCGCAGGCCCGCGATAGCGGCGACACGGGCGAGGACGTAAGCGTCTATCCCATCAGCGAACCCGCCGGGGACAGCGTCGACACGGCGATGATGGCGCCGGTCACCGAGAAAAAGCGCCTGCCGATGATCGACAGCGATGAGGCCATGGGGATTTCCGATCCCGTGCAGGCCTCATCCGGTGTGCTGACCGTTCCCGAGGGCGGCGTCAACATGGATGACGGACTGGGTGTCCAGCGCGTCGAGGGACTGGCGGAAGCGCAGGCGAACGAAATTGCGGAGGGCAATGCCACGCAGGTCGTCGTCGATGGCATCGGCTCGGATACGCCGCAGCAGGTCGGCCAGCCGGACGGCATTCCCATGTCGGATGCCGGTATGGAAATGAGCATGCCGGCGGAGAGTGACGGTTATCTGCGCGTGCCGGACAAGGAGGCGACGCGTAAGCGTCAGGCCGTCGAGGGCGAGCAGGTCGCCTTCCTGCCGCGGCTTTCCAATCCCATGCAGATGCCCGAGACGATGGGCGGCATGCCGGCCTCGGAAAAAGCCTGCCGCCAGCGGCTGCAACGGCTCGGGGTGAAGTTCCGCGACGTGCCGCGCATTTCGCGCGGGCGCTCCTGCGGCATCGCCTGGCCGGTGGAATTGTCTGGGCTTTCCGGCGGCATCCAGATCAAGCCGGCGGCGCAGGTGAACTGCCAGATCACCGAGGCCTTCGCGCGCTGGGTGCGGCAGGAACTCGTGCCGTCGAGCCGCGCGCGCTATCTCTCCGGCGTCGCGGCCATCCACCAGATGTCCTCCTATTCCTGCCGCACGATGAATTCGCAGAAGGGCGCCGCCATGTCGGAGCATGCCAAGGGCAATGCGATCGATGTCGGCAAGATCGTGCTGAAGAACGGCAAGGCCATCGTCATCGAAAAGAAGGGCTTCTTCGCCTTCCGCGAGAAGGGCCTCTTGAAGGCGGTGCGTGGCGACAGCTGCAAGTACTTCTCGACGGTGCTCGGTCCGGGCAGCGACCGTTTTCATAAGGACCATTTCCACTTCGACCTGCGTGCGCGCAAATCCGGTTACCGGCATTGCAGCCTTTAAGACCGCTTGCAAATTCTCTGGTCTGATGTCGGAATCCTCCGCGGCCGAGCGTCCTTGAGACGAACAGCCAGGGAGTGAGACCATGACCGCCACGATCACCGCATTCGAAAGCTCGCCGGATCGCGGGCAGGGGCTGGCGCGCGACATGCGCGTGCGCTGGGCGCTGGAGGAGGTCGGCCAGCCCTATGAGGTGCGCCTTCTCACCTTCAAGGCGATGAAGCAGCCGGCGCATATGGCGTTCAACCCGTTCGGGCAGATTCCGACCTATGAGGAGGGCGATCTCGCGCTATTCGAGTCCGGCGCCATCGTGCTGCACATTGCCGAGCAGCATCCGGGCCTGCTACCTGAGGAGGTGAACGGCAGGGCGCGGGCCGTCATGTGGATGTTTGCGGCGGTTGCCACGGTGGAGCCGCCGATCGTCGAGCGCTCGATGGCCGTGATCGTGGAGCGCGACAAGCCGTGGCATGCCGAGCGGCTGCCGATGCTCGATGACCGCATTCGCGCGCTGCTCGGGGAGTTGTCGCGCCATCTCGGCGAGGGCGAATGGCTCGACGGTGCCTTCAGCACTGGCGATCTGATGATGGTACATGTGCTGCGCCGGCTGGAATCCTCGGGCCTGTTGTCGGAGTATCCGGCCGTTGCCGCCTATGTCGCCCGTGGCCAGGCACGGCCCGCCTATCAGCGTGCCTTCGCTGCCCAGCGGGCGGTTTTCGAGGCGGCCGTGGCCGGCAAATGACGGATTTCGCGCGGGCAAAAAAAGACCGGCGAGGGCGCCGGTCAAGAAGGGGGTTGGCAATCCGCCTTAGGGAGACGGGTGCCTGGAACGTCACATTCCAATCTCCCGGCCGGGACGACCGGCCAAGATGCATGCGGTGCTTCCGCGGAGGAAGCGCGGCGGATGGGGCCGCCGGAAACTCCCTCAGGGTTCGGGAGCGAGGCCACTGCAAAAGAGCAGGGGAGCGGCGGCTGCGCGGGGTGCAAAACCGTTCCTTCGGCCTCGTCGCGACCATGCTGGACGTCAGTCACGGTTTGATGACAGGCAGCTGTCGAGCCCTGAGAATTTTTTGCTGCCTACGGGTGAAAACCGACAAAAGACACGCCATATAGGGTGTCCTTCCGCATGAAATCTCCTCTTTCCGGAGCCCCCGATGGCGCCCATCGTTTCCATACGCAATCTCACCAAGAGCTACGCCTCCGGTTTCACGGCGCTGAAAGGCGTCGATCTCGATATCGAACAGGGCGAAATCCTCGCGCTGCTCGGTCCGAACGGCGCCGGCAAGACCACCATGATCTCCATCATCTGCGGCATCGTCACGCCGAGCGGCGGCACGGTCACCGTCGGCGGCCATGACATCCTCAGCGACTACCGCAAGACGCGCTCCATGATCGGCCTCGTGCCGCAGGAACTGACGCTGGATGCCTTCGAGACGGTCTATAACACCGTCGCCTTTTCGCGCGGCCTGCACGGCTGCGCGCCGAACCCGGCGCTGATCGAGCGCATCCTGAAAGACCTCTCGCTCTACGACAAGAAGGACACGATGCTGCGCCACCTCTCCGGCGGCATGCGTCGGCGCGTGCTGATCGCCAAGGCCCTGTCCTATGAGCCGAAGGTGCTGTTTCTCGACGAGCCGACGGCGGGCGTCGACGTTTCCTTGCGCAAGGACATGTGGCAGCTCGTCGAGCGGCTGCACGCCAATGGCGTGACGATCATCCTGACGACGCATTACATCGAGGAGGCGGAAGAGATCGCCGACCGCATCGGCGTCATCAACCATGGTCGGATCCTGCTGGTCGAGGACAAGAAGGCGCTGATGGCCAAGCTTGGCCGCAAGCAGATGACCGTCGAGCTCGCCGACGCGATCACCGCCATTCCCGATGCCTTGTCGCCCTATGGGCTGACGCTTTCGGGCGAGGGGACGCGGCTCACCTATGAATTCGTCTCGACCGGCGAGCGCACGGGCATTTCTTCGCTCTTGTCGGCGCTCTCGCAGTGCGGATTGCGGGTCAAGGACATATCCACCGAGCAGAGTTCGCTGGAAGACATCTTCGTGGAACTGGTGGGAGAGGGCAAATGAACTTCGAGGCAATCAAGTCCATCTACGCGTTCGAGATGGCGCGCACGCGCCGCACGCTGCTGCAGAGCATCGTCTCGCCCGTCATCACCACCTCGCTCTATTTCATCGTCTTCGGCGCGGCCATCGGCTCGCGCATGCAGGAGGTGAACGGCGTGTCCTACGGCGCCTTCATCGCGCCCGGCCTCATCATGCTGACGCTGCTCAACCAGTGTATCGGCAACGGCTCCTTCGGCATTTATTTCCCGAAATTCACCGGCACGATCTACGAGATCCTGTCGTCGCCGATCTCGATGATCGAGATCGTCATCGGCTATGTCGGGGCGGCCGCCACCAAGGGCCTGATCGTCGGTACGATCATCCTGATCACCGCCTCGCTTTTCGTCGATATCTCGATCAAACATCCCTTCATGATGGTGCTGTTCTTCGTGCTGACGGCCGTCAGCTTCTCGCTGTTCGGCTTCATGATCGGCATCTGGGCGAAGGATTTCGAACAGCTCAACCTGTTCCCGATGCTGATCATCCCGCCGCTCGTCTTCCTGGGCGGCTCGTTCTACTCGATCGAAATGCTGCCGCCGTTCTGGCAGACAGTCAGCCATTTCAACCCGGTGCTCTATCTCGTTTCGGGCTTCCGCTGGAGTTTCTACGAGATCGCCGACGTCAATCCGGTCGTCAGCCTCGTGACGGTAATCGGCTTCCTCGTCGTCTGCCTGTCGATCACGGCCTGGATCTTTAAGACCGGGTACAAGTTGAAGAACTGAGTTTACTGCCCGGCGAAAGCCGGGCTAAGCTTTCTTCCGTAGGCACCGTCCTGCTGACCCAAACAACAACGGGCAAACCTTCCGCCGGCACCGTCCGGCGGGGTGTGCGCCGTTGCAAGCGGAGGTTCTGCGATGACTGACATCGCCGATCACGGTGTCCAGTTCGGACGAATAGCGGCCATGCTGCCCGTCAAGGACATGGCGAAGGCCGAGGCGTTTTACACCGACGTCCTTGGTTTCAAGAAAGTCTTCGAAAACGGAAGTCCCGTCGGCTTCATGATCCTGAAGCGAGATGCGGGCGAACTGCATCTGACCTTGCAGCCGACCTACAAGGCGCCAGCGTTCAATGTGGCGCATATGATGGTGGACGACGTCGATGCGCTGCACGCGGCCTGCCAGAATTATGGCCTGCGCATCATCAAGCGCCTTCAGGACAAGGACTACGGCCTGCGCGCCTTCGTCTTCGCGGATCCCGACGGCAACCGCATAGATGTCGGACAGCCGATCTAGCGGCAGCAGGGAACGGGGCGGCGGCGCCGTCCCGTTTCAATCTTTCAGCCGCAGTTCGTCGCGGGTGATCTCGATCGAGCCGAGGGTTTCCAGAAAACTCATGCCGAGCAGGCTCTGGTCGAGCTGACCGGCCTGCGTGACCATGCCGCGGATCGTGCCGCGCATGATGGGGCCGATGGCGACCTGGCGCAGCGTCACCGGGGCGGCCATGGCGCGGCCGTTGGCGGTGGAGACTTCGATGGAGAAGACGAGATTGTCGGGATTGATGCCGAGCCGCATCGCGTCGTCATAAGTGAGCACGATGGAGCTTGCGCCGGTATCCACCATCATGCGCAGCGGTGTGCCGTCGATGCTGACATCGGTCTCGAAATGGCCGGAGACACCCTTGTGCACGACGAGGATCTGTTCGCCGTTGGTGCCCGTCGTCACCACGGCGCGGCCGGGGATGAGGCCTGCCGTCAGGCGGTTGCCGACCTGCTGAAGATCGAAGCGATAAAGATAACCCGTAGCGAGCGCCAGGATGATGAGCAGCCAGATCGCAGCCTGGCGCAGGCTTTCGCCCCATTGCCGGCGGCTGGCGAGAATGCCGGCGCCCATCATCGTGCCGATCGCCGAAAGCGTCACGAGACGGCCGAAGTCGTTGTTGTCGATGCCGAGCGTACGGCCGCCGTCGTGATTGAGGATCAGCAGCACGAGGCCGGCACCGAGAATGCCGAAGAGGATGTAGAGCCTCATGCCTCGCCGCGCTCCCGCGCCATGCGCGTGCGGCGGGTCTCGCGCCGGGGCTTGCGTTCGACGGTTTCGAGGCGTGCCGGCAGTTCGGCCATGATCGTGCGGCGCTGTTCGGATGTGTAGAGCGTCCACGCGCCGATCTCATCGCGCGTGCGGCCGCAGCCGAAACAGTAGCCGGTCACCATGTCGATCGAACAGACGAGGATGCAGGGCGATTCCATTGCGTCTCCGGATATCTCATTTATGCTTTCGCAATCCCGGACGCAAAACCGCTGCGCACTTTTGCTGGGACTTGCTTGTATATCGTCAGGTCACAGTGCCAAGGCAAGAGCCGTGAGGACCGACATTTCCGTGAGCTGCTGCGTGGCGCCGATTGTATCGCCGGTATGGCCGCCGATCTTGCGCAGCGTGATGCGGTTGAACACCAGCACGGCGGCGATGGCGGCGACGAGCGAGAGCACGAGGGAGAAAATCGTCGCGTGCGGCAGGAGGAGTGCTGCGGCGATGATGATGCCGGTGGCAAGCGCGACGACGGTTGCCGTGCGGTCCGGCTCGCCGACCGAGGCCGCCACCCCATCGCGCCGGGCGGGCGGCAAAAGCGACCAGTGCCAGACCATGGCGGTGCGG
>NZ_JBLZPK010000056.1:0-5699 GCF_049199905.1 Shinella sp. M27 | reverse complement strand
AACGATACCCGCCTTCTCCAGCTTGCGCAGCCTGAGCCAGCAGGGGGTAGGGGAAAGGCCCGCCTTTTCCGCCAGCGCCAGCTTGGTGATGCGCCCGTTCTCCTGGATGGCTTCCAGGATGCGCAGGTCGATGGCGTCGATCTTCATGGGACTAACGGGGGCAGCTGAGCACCGGTTCAGGACTTGTCAGCACCCGCGGCAATCTCGGCCTCCATCTCGGCAATATCCTGGAACCGGTCTGCGATGCGGGCGTGTGGGCGCCCACCATCGGCCGCAGCAATCGCAACGACGATCTCGTCGGGATGTGGCGCATCTGCGATCTGGAAGTTGGCCGTCAGGAAATGGGAGCGCTTGCCCGTCTCGCTCTTGTGCATCATCGGCAAGGAGAGCAGTGCGCCAGGCGCGTTCCGTGTATTGGCAAATTCGAGGTAGTTCGTGCCTCCGATCGCGTTGCGGAACGGATTACCGAAGCGAAGGGTATGGATCATCGCCGAGGCATGTTCGATTTCTCCGTTGACGCCGACGGCTGCGGCCTTGCCGCAGGCCTCGATCGTGTCGGCCGGCATCTGCGCAAGAAGCCGTCGCGTCATCTCCGCACTGAGCGGGCCGGCAATACGGATGATCTCGGGACGCAGGTTCTCTACAAAGCCTTTGCCAGCCCAAGGGTTTTCTATGATGGCGGCCACGACGACAATATTGACGGGGCGCGACACGGCCTTGCCACCCTCGATGTGGGTTTCTTCCAGGAAAGTGCAGATCTTTCGGATGCCGTGCGCCATGTCGTTTTCACCGTCTCTTTAAATGTCTTCCCAAACTAGCCTGGCACGACGTCCGGTCTTCCTATTGATCGAAGGAAATGTGCGGGAGCGATTGCTTCGAAAACAAGTAGCTTTCAGGGGCGTGTCGCCGCATTATCGTGCCCCTATGACGGGGGTGTGTGGCGCGTTGGACCAGAAATCACGGATACTTTCGCTTCGCGACGTCGCAAGCCAGATCAACAGTGGCGGTGACCTCGCAACGGTGCTGCACCATCTGATCGCGGCTGCCTGCCGGCATGCCAACTGGGCGCTCGGCTCGATCATGAGCATCGACGCGGCACACGGCTATGCCTATGTCATTGTTCGGCATGACCCAACGCTCATCCATCGTGAATTGCCCGACCGATGGGAGCTCGCGAACAGTCCGTCGCTGATCGCACTTCAGCGCAACGAGCACGTCTACATCCGTGATGCGCGCGAAAGCACGGAATTCCCAGGTTACCGCAAGGAGGCCTTCGAGCGTGACTACCGCACCGTGCTGGTCATGCCGATGGACTGCGCCGATGCGGAAGGCCGTCCGATGGTGCTGAGCGTAATAGCCCGCACCGTGACGGAGGTGACGGAGGACGATCTTGCGTTTCTTGGAACCATCATCCATCTCGGAGCGATTGCTGTCGAAAAACAGCACCGTCTGGCGGCCGAAAAACGCGCGGCGGAACGGCTGGACCGGGCGCTGACCGCACATACATCGCTGTTGGAAAACGTGTTGAGCGACGGATCGGTATCCTCGCTTGCGGCGATGGTGGGGCGACTTCTTCCCAATCCGCTGGTCGTGGTGGATTTCACAGTCAACCAGGTGATTGCCGGCCGCTCGCCATTACCGGCGGATTTCGACGATGCCGCATGGCAGATGGCCGCGCCGACGGTCTTTGCACGGGTTCTCATCCGGTCGGCGCGGGACGCGGTCGAGCGCGGCAGAACGGAAACGGCGCCAATTTTTCTCGAGGATGGAACACGACGGCTGCGGGTTTCCGCTCGCATAGAGCCCCTGACGGTGGACCGCCAACTTGTTGGCGCGCTTATCATCTTCTCTTCGGCTGCAATCGAGGGCGAACTGGACCAGTTGATGCTCGATAGCGCCAAGTTTGCGCTCAGTGTCCAGATGATGCGCAGCTTCCTGCGCTTCCGGTTCGAAACCCGCACGCAGAGCGAACTCTTTTTCGAGATCGTCGAGCGACGCTGGCGCGATGCTGCCGATATTGGCCAGCGCGCTGCACGGTTCGGTCTCGATCTTTCCTTGCCGCAGCAGATGGTCGTCGTCGATTTTCCAGAGCGCGCCAAGGCATTTGGCGGCGGATCCGTCGATGTGGAGCACACGCTTTCGCGCATCCTGCAGCAAGCCTCTGTCGAAGCCGGGCTGGTCGCCATAGATGGCGGCGTCGTCTGCCTCATGCAGCATGACGCAAGCCATAGGCAGGAGCGCACGACAAAACTCATGCGCCGCATGGCCGAGGAACTTGGCCGCTATCTCGGCGAGGCGCCGGTCGTGGTCGCCAGCAATCGTTGCAGCGGTCTTGATGACTATGCCGTAGCCTGGGAGCGGTGCAGCCGGATGATCCGCATCGGACGCTCTTTCGGGTTGACGGGCGCGCTTTCCACGCAGGACTTCGGTCCGTTGCCCATGCTGGTCTCCGCTGCGGATGTCGGTGATGTGCGAAGCTTCGTGCGCGACAGCGTCGGGGCGATTGCCCAGCATGATCGGGAAAACGGCACGCCCTATCTGGAGACGCTTTCCGTCTATCTGGAGGAGGGGTGCCGCAGCCAGGCTTGCGCCGACCGGCTTAGCCTGCACGTCACGACGCTGCGCTACAGGATGGCGCGTATCCAGGAACTCTTCGGTATCGATGTGGAAACGCCGGAGCGGCGTTTCTCCGTGGAGCTTGCCCTCAGGCTCTACAGCGTCATCGACAATCATGCGTTCGCAGAACGCTGACAGATTTTCGTCGAAGGTCGTCTCCTTCGGATCACAGTATAACTCCTCCATCATCTCCTCCGTTCAGCAGGAAGAAGCATCCGCCCGCGCCGGATAGCTTGCTGTCAATGAACCGAGGAGGAGAACCAGGGCATGGCCGATCATGCGGCAACAAAGGGCGCACCGATCGATCCCATTGCGTTGCGCCGTGCGTTCGGCACGTTTGTAACGGGGGTCACTGTCATCACCACCCGCGAGCCTGACGGTACACCGCGCGGGATGACGGCGAACTCCTTTACCTCCGTCTCGCTCGATCCGCCGCTACTGCTGGTTTGCGTAGCAAAGTCCGCCGCGAGCTTTGCAGCCTTTACCGCAGCGGACTGTTTTGCGGTCAATATCCTGCATGAGGGCCAGGTCGATGTTTCCGCGACCTTCGCTTCCAAGTCTCCCGACAAGTTCCAGTCGGTTCATCATGACGAGGTGCACACCGGCGCGCCGGTCCTGACGGACAGCCTCACTTGGTTCGATTGCAGCCTCTATAATTCGATCGATGCAGGCGACCACGCCATTCTTATCGGTCAGGTGCAGGCTTTCGGCACCAGCCCGACGGCGCCACTCGGTTTCTGCCGTGGCCGCTATGCCAGCGTCAAGGATCCGTTGCCCAACGGCTGGCTCGCCTCGCATGGCATGATTATCGGCTATCTCGTCGAGGCTGGCGAGCGGCTTCTGCTTCGCGCGGATGGCAAGGGCGGCTGGGTGCTGCCCTCGGCACGCCGGCGCAAGGCCGACAGCCAGTTGGTACTGGATGCCGGCGACGCGCTGCGGCTGATGCCGGAAGAGACCTTCCTCTATTCCGTTTTCGATGTCGCTGACAGCGATCCAGGCTATCTCGTCTACCGTGCCCGGCTTGCGGGCGAGAGCGCCGATATCGCCCTGCCGGAGAGCCTGAGGTTCTTCCCGGTCGAGGATCTTCCCTACGACACGATCGCCACGCACGAACTGCGTTCCATGTTGCGCCGGTATGTCCAAGAACGGCAGGCGGGCCGCTTCGGGATCTACATGGATTCCGACGATGGCGGCCGTGTCGCAATGATCGACGGGCAAGCCCGTACGTGGCTCCAGGCCTCCCAAGACCAAGGACAATGACATGAAGACGACCATCAGCACCATCGAAGGCTCGCGCCAGCACCTGTTCATAGGCGGGCAGTTCATCGGGCCGAAGAACGGCAACTATATCGAGAGCTTTGATCCGACGACCGGTCATGCATGGTATGAATTTGCCGAAGCCGACGCTGATGATGTGGAGGCAGCGGTCGCCGCAGCCACGGCGGCTTTCCGCAATCCCGAATGGCGCCGCATGACGCAGACCGACCGCGGCGCGCTGATGCGGCGTCTTGCCGAACTCGTCCGCGTAAATGCCGATACGCTGGCAGAGATCGAGACCCGTGACAACGGCAAGCTGCTCAAGGAAACGCGCGCCCAGATGCGTGCCATGCCCGACAGCTATCACTATTTCGCCGGCATGGCCGACAAGCTGCAGGGCGACACGATCCCGATCAACCGGCTCGACACGTTGAACCTCAATCTGCGCGAACCGCTCGGTGTCGTCGGCATGATCACGCCCTGGAATTCGCCGTTGATGCTGCTCACCGGCACATTGGCGCCGTGCCTGGCGATCGGCAATACCGTCGTTATCAAGCCGTCCGAGCATGCCACGGCCTCGACGTTGGCGCTTGCCGAACTCATCCACGAAGCTGGCTTTCCGGCCGGTGTCGTCAACGTCGTTACTGGGACCGGAAAGAGCGCTGGTGAGGCTTTGACCCGTCATTCCGGAATTGCAAAATTTGTCTTCACCGGCAGCACGGCGACCGGTCGGCGGATCGCCGGCAACGCGGCGCAGAATCTGGTGTCCTGCTCCATGGAGCTTGGCGGCAAGTCGCCGCACGTGGTCTTCGGCGACGTCGATATCGAGCATGCGGTGAACGGCGTCGTTTCCGGCGTCTTCGCAGCGGCGGGCCAGACCTGCGTTGCCGGCTCGCGCTGCTTCGTCGAGGAGAGCGCCTACGATCGGTTCGTCGAGGCCCTCGTCGCCCGCACGCAACGCATCCGCGTCGGTCTGCCGACGGTGGACGATACGGATATCGGGCCGCTTGCGCTCGCCGATCAGCTTTCCAAGGTCGAATCCTACGTCGCCTCGGGCGTCAAGGAAGGTGCGAAAGTCGCCGTTGGCGGGGGGCGGCCGCAGAAGGCAGGGCTTGCGCCGGGAGGCTGGTATTTCGAGCCGACCGTCATGGTCGATGTCCAGAACGACATGACCTTCATGCGCGACGAGCTTTTCGGCCCGGTGGTCGGCGTCATGCCGTTCCGCGACGAGGAGGAGATGATCACGCTCGCCAACGACACGCGCTATGGCCTCGCCTCCGGCATCTGGACGAAGGATATCGACCGGGCGCTGCGTTTCGCCAACCGCATCGAGGCGGGCACGGTCTGGATCAACACCTATCGCTCGGCCTCCTTCATGTCCGCAAATGGGGGTTTCAAGGAGAGCGGTTACGGCCGGCGCGGTGGGTTCGAGGTGATGTACGAGTTCTCGCGCCTGAAGAACGTCATCATCGACTATTCGGGCGCCATGCAGGACCCCTTCGTCATTCGTCTCAAGTAACTGGCATCGAAAGGCAGAACCCATGAAGTTCGCAGTTTCGCTCACGATGGAACGCTTCACGCCGGGCGTGTCCATGGAAACGGTGAAGAGCAATCTTCTGACGCTGGCCCGCATGGCGGACGAAGGCGGCTTCGAAATGCTCTGGACGGCCGAGCACCACACGCTGGAATGCACCATCTCGCCGAACCCCTTTCAAACCCTCGTCTGGTTGGCGCAACACACGCAGAATATCCGGCTCGGCACCTCGACGCTGGTCGCACCCTACTGGAACCCGATCCGTCTCGCCGGCGAATCCGCGCTATGTGAT
>NZ_JBLZPK010000055.1:3931-4710 GCF_049199905.1 Shinella sp. M27 | reverse complement strand
CTCCCCATCGCCGTGATCTCCACGCTCACCATCGGCGTCATCATCGGCCTGTGGGCGCTTGCCTCGGCCTATGCGCTGGTCTCGCCGGTCTTCCTGCCCTCGCCGCGCCAGGTCGTCATCGCGCTCTACAATCTCGTCGTGACGGGTTTTGTCGATGCGACGCTGGCCGAACATGTCGGCGCGAGCCTGTACCGCATCTTCGGGGCGCTGATCGCCTCCATTCTCATCGGCATTCCCGCCGGCCTTGCCATCGGCACGAGCCGGGTCGGCCGCGGCATTCTCGATCCCATCGTCGAGTTCCTGCGCCCGCTGCCACCGCTTGCCTATCTGCCGCTCGTCATCATCTGGGTCGGTATCGGCGAGGCCTCGAAGATCACCGTCATCGCGCTCTCCATGCTGCCCTCGATCATCCTGTCGACCTCGGCCGGCGTGCGCGCCGTCTCGAAGGACCATGTCAATGCCGCCCGCTCGCTGGGTGCAACCAAGGCGCAGGTGCTGCGGGAAGTGGTCCTGCCGAGTGCCGTCCCCTCCATCCTGACCGGCATCCGCATCGCGCTCGGCGCGGGCTGGACGACCCTGGTGGCGGCGGAACTGGTGGCGGCGACCAGCGGCATCGGCTTCATGATCCAGTCTGCAGCGCAGTTCCTCGTCACCGATATCGTCATTGCCGGCATCATCGTCATCGCGCTGATCGCCATCGTGCTGGAATATGTCGCGCGCCTCATCGAGCGGCGGCTGGTGCCCTGGGCATCCCACCGCTAGCGCAAAGCAATCGAGAC
>NZ_JBLZPK010000055.1:0-3859 GCF_049199905.1 Shinella sp. M27 | reverse complement strand
CGTCTCTGTTTGCGGCAAAGGGATCGCGCTCGCTGCGCAGCTTCAGGAGTTCGAGGAAGTCGTAGCCCGCCGTCCAGCGGCCGAAGCCGCTGGCGATGTTGATGTGGCCGGCATTGCCGATATCGACGAGATCGCTGCCCCAGGCGCGCGCCGTGCGGCGCAGCTGGTCCGTGGGCATGTAGGGATCGTCGAGACTGCCGACGACCAGCGAGGGAAACGGCAGGCGGCGGCGCGGCATGGCGCCGAAGCGGATGATGCAGGGATGCAGCGTCTCGGTCGTATCGAGATCGCAGGGCGCGACGAGCAGCGCGCCGCGAACGCGCGACGCTAACAGGCTTTCGGCGAAATGCGCCGCCAGCACGCAGCCGAGACTATGCCCGACCAGAAAGAGATCGCCCCTCGTTATCGCCACCTGCCGTTCCAGTTCGGAAAGCCAGGCCTGGCGATCCGGGCAGGCCCAGTCGGACTGCTCGACGACCCGGCTGCCCGGATTGTCCTGCGCCCAATGCCGCTGCCAATGTCCTTCGGATGAGCCGTTGAGGCCGGGCAGGATCAGCGTATCCAGGGGAATATCGATGGACGGCATGGCAGCACCCTTTCTTCGCAAACAGGATAGAGGGAATGATGCGGGCAAACGGCCGGATTGATAAGAAAGCGACTGCTATAGTCTGCAAAAACCATAGAATTTCCTTGCACATATCGCGACCCTCCGGAAAATGCGGGCACCACCGCAGGACCACGTGCAAGCATCTGGAATTATTTTTCTTTTTCCAATTCCTCTTCGCAAATCCCGCGCTTGTTCAACGCCGCCGCCAGCTGCGAGAGTGCCGTTTCATGCCCCTGAAGAGGACGCCCGCGATGAGCCTGCCGATACCCGATTTCGCCCGCAACATGACGCTGATCGGCCATTCCGACATCGGCGGGCGGGGCGATGGCTTGCAGCTGATGGTGCACAAGGGTTTTGCCTATGTCGCCCATCCCTGGTCGCAGGGATTTTCGATCGTCGACGTGCGCGACCCGAAACGGCCGGGCAATGTCACCTATGTGCCGGCACCGCCGAACACCTGGAACATCCATCTCCAGACCCATGACGACCTGCTGCTCGTCATCAACGCGCTCGATCTCTTTGCCGATATCGAGACCTTCACGGACGAGAAGGCCTATTACACCCGCTCGGTCGGCGAGACGGTCGCGCGGGCCAAGCGGTCCCGCGCCTGGACGGCGGGCATGACGGTCTATGACATTTCCACACCCGACCGGCCGCGAAAGATCGGTCAGCTCGATGTGGACGGCGTCGGCTTTCACCGGCTCTGGTATGTCGGTGGTCGTTATGCCTATGCGTCGGCGCTGCTCGACGGTTTCACCGACTATATCTTCGTGACGATCGACATGGCCGATCCGACGAAGCCGGGGCTTGTCGGCCGCTGGTGGCTGCCGGGCATGAACGCCGCGACCGGCGAGGTTTCGCTTGCTCCGGAGGGCCGGCGCCATGCGCTGCATCACGCGCTGGTGCACGGCGACACCGCCTATGCCTGCTGGCGCGACGGCGGGCTGACGCTGCTCGACATCAAGGATCACGCCGCGCCGAAACTCATCAAGCATCACAATTGGTGCCCGCCCTATGGCGGCGGCACGCATTCGCCCCTGCCGCTGGTGAAGCGCGGCCTGCTGATCGTCGCCGACGAGGCGGTGGCCGACCATGAGGAAGACGGCCGCAAACACACCTGGGTCTTCGATATCCGCGAGCCGTCGAACCCGATCAGCATCGCGACCTTCCCGATCCCTGACGAGATCGACTATGCGAGGAAGGGCGGGCATTTCGGGCCGCATAACCTGCATGAGAACCGACCGGGATCCTTTGTCTCGGATAGGCTGGTCTTCGCCACCTGGCAGAATGCCGGCATTCGCGCCTTCGACATTTCCGATCCCTACCGGCCGGTGGAAACCGGCGCATTGGTGCCGGCCGCACCGAGGACGATGACCGACCGGCGGCCCGGCCGGCCGCAGGTCATCCAGTCGGCCGATGTCTTCGTCGATGCGCGTGGCCTGATCTATGCGACCGATTACAATGCCGGTCTGGAGATCATCGAATACGGCGGCTGATCCCGTCGCCGTATCCTTCACTCACCCGCGATGATCGAGCTTGGCCACCCAGCGGTCGCCGATCCACTGGATGCCGCAGACCATGACGATGAGCACGGCGACGACGGCCACCATCACGGAGGTCTCGAAACGCTGATAGCCGTAGCGGATGGCGAGGTCGCCGAGACCGCCAGCACCGATGGCGCCGGCCATGGCCGAGGCACCGATCAGCGTGACCAGCGTCACCGTGAAGCCTGCGACGATGCCGGGCAGCGCCTCGGGGATCAGCACCTCGCGCACGATCGTCCAGCGATTGCCGCCCATGGCGCGCACGGCCTCGATCAGGCCGCGATCGACCTCGCGCAGCGACACTTCGGCGATGCGCGCATAATAGGGGGTCGCGGCAATCGACAGCGGCACGATGGCCGCCCAGGTGCCGATCGACGTGCCGACGATGAGGCGCGTGACCGGAATGAGCGCGACGAGCAGGATGATGAAGGGCACGGAGCGGAAGCCGTTGATGACGGCGCCGAGCACGCGGTTGACCCAGAGGTTTTCCGCGATGCCGCCGCGCGCGGTGGCCACCAGCGCCAGCCCGAGCGGCAGGCCGAAGACCAGCGAGATGATGCCGGAGGCGGCCGTCATCACGACGGTTTCCCAGAGCGAGCGGACGAGAAGTTCAAGCATGATCGGCGACATGGCCGAGGACCTCCACCTGGGCGCCGAGGCGCTCTGCATAGGACGCTAGCGACGCGGCCGTATCGGCCGGCACCGCGAGGAAGAAGCGGCCAACGGCCTGCTCCTGGATATGATCGACGCCGCCATGGATGAGACGGTAGCCGCCGGGGAATTCCTGCGAAAGCCCCTGGAACAGCGGGCCGGTGGCGACGGGGCCGGCAATGTCGATGCCGAGGATCGCCTCGCCGCCGACATCCGCCGTCAGCTTTTCGGCGATATGGGCGGGAAGCTGCGGGCGGATGCCGCTCAACAGGCTGCGCGTGGTCTCGGCTTGCGGGCGGGAAAAGACCTGCCAGACCGGCCCCTCCTCCACGACGCGGCCGGCATCCAGCACGGTAACGCGGTCGGCGATGCCCCTGATCACCTCCATCTCATGGGTGATGAGCAGGATGGTGAGGCCGAGCTTGCGGTTGATGTCCTTCAGGAGCGTCAGGATCGAGCGAGTGGTTTCCGGGTCGAGCGCGGAGGTCGCTTCGTCGGAGAGCAGCAGCGCGGGCTTGGCCGCGAGCGCGCGGGCAATGCCGACACGCTGCTTCTGCCCGCCCGAAAGTTCCGACGGATAGGCCTTCGCCTTGCCCGTGAGGCCGACGAGGTCGAGCAGTTCGGCGGCGCGCGCCAGCCGCTTGGCCTTCGGCCAGCCCTCGATCTTCAGCGGCAGCGCGACATTCTCCTCCACCGTCTTGGCGGAAAGCAGGTTGAAATGCTGGAAGATCATGCCGATGCGGCGGCGCAACGGCTGAAGGTCGGCTTCGCCAAGCCCCGTGATCTCGCGGCCCTCGATCTCGATTGCGCCGCTATCGGGCCGCTCAAGCCCGTTGAGGCAGCGGATCAGCGTCGACTTGCCGGCGCCGCTGCGGCCGATGATACCGAGGATCTCGCCGCGGCGGACATTGAGCGTCACGCCATCCAGCGCCGCCGTCTCGCCAAAACGCCGGCGCACGTCCGCAAGGCGGATGACATCCGCCTCTTCGGTCGCGGCGGAGGCCGCCTTCCAGGTCACATGTGAGTTCATTGCGCGTCCTTCCGCAAATGCCAAGAC
>NZ_JBLZPK010000054.1:0-4056 GCF_049199905.1 Shinella sp. M27 | reverse complement strand
GATCTTCTGCGAGGACTGCTCGATGCGGCCCATGGCGTCGATCGCGCTCTTGACGATATCACCCGACTTTTCGGCGCTTTCCTTGGTCTCGCGTACGATCTCGGAGGCTTCGATGGCGCGCGTGGTGGAGGTCTTCACCGTCGTGGTGATCTCCTCGAGCGCGGCTGCGGTCTCCTCCAGCGAGGCGGCCTGCTGCTCCGTGCGGTGGGCGAGCTGGTCGGCGGCGGCCGAA
Source organism: Shinella sp. M27 (assembly GCF_049199905.1). Taxonomy (NCBI): domain Bacteria; kingdom Pseudomonadati; phylum Pseudomonadota; class Alphaproteobacteria; order Hyphomicrobiales; family Rhizobiaceae; genus Shinella; species Shinella sp. M27. The sequence goes on along the minus strand of NZ_JBLZPK010000054.1, from coordinate 3,824 downwards.
AGCTCGCGGCTGTTGCCGGTGATCGTGCCAGCCGTGGTGAGGATGCCACCCATCGTGCTGCGCAACGTGCGCATGGCGCCGTTGACGTTGGCCTGCAGCTCGGCGAAATCGCCCTGGAACTGGCCTGCCATTTCCTGCGTGAGATCGGCATGCGAGAGCGAGGCGATGACACGACGCACTTCGCTGACGCCGCGGTCGACATTCTGCACCAGCGCGTTGACGCCAGTGGCGAAGCGGCTCAAGTCCTCGTCCTCATAGGTCTTGGTGATGCGGCGCGAGAAATCACCGGCTGCGGCAGCGGCCACGATCGTGCTGATGTTGGATTGCAGGTCCTTGCTCTGCGCCTGAAGGGCTGCTTCCTGGGCTTCCATGTCGCGCATCTGCATCTCGTTGGCGCGGAAGACGTCGAGCGTGCGGGCCATGGCGCCGATCTCGTCCTTACGCTCGGTGCAGGGGATCGCGTCATCGAGCTTGCCGGCGGCGAGGTTCGACATGACGCCGGTCAGGAGCTGGATCGGGCGCACGATGCCCTTGCGGGCAAAGGCGATGCTGAACAGCATGCCCGCGACGATGCAGACGAAGGCGGTGGCGAGCAGCAGGACCTGCGTGGTCGTCGAGCGCGAGATGGCGGTGGCGCGCGATTCCGAAAGCGTCCTGGCGGAATAGGTCGTGTATTCCTTGAGCGCCGAGGTCACGGCCTTCTGTCCCTCGAGCGCCTTGTCGAGCGCGGCGAGGATGGCCGCGCGGTCGTCACCCTTTTCCGTGGCAACGGCGACCATAGCGCGGATCTCGTCGAAATAGGGCGTCATGGCAGCGCGCACGCCGTCGAGCAGCTTCTGTTCGCTGGCGTCAGCCGTCGAGGCAATCTTCGGCAGGCGGTCGAGCATTTCCTTCGAGCGCTTGTCCGTCTCGGCGGCGAAATCGCCGGCCTTTTCCGGGGCGAGCGCCAGCTGATAGGTCATGCGGCTGATGGCGATGACGTCGATGCGCAGGTCCATGGCCTCGCGGGCCACCTCTTCCCGCGCACCGGTATCCTCAAGCGCACCGCCGAGCGAGGTCAGGCCGCGACTGCCGACGGTGGCGATCGTGCCGGCGGCAATGCCCATCAGGAGCACGAGAAAGCCAACCTTCCGGGAGATCGAGAGATCCGAGATTTTCATGGACAGAGGTCCCCTGGGGCGACCGACGCTGTCCTGGCGCATTCATCCCGCACAACCCGGCATCATTCCGGGTCCATGCGGGCCTTGTGCGGCACAAAGGTTTCGATTGTCTTGCGTTTTTCCCGTTGCCTTTGGGGGTCGGGAACCGCCGTCAGGCCTTGCGGAAGACGTAATCCGTCTCCTGCCGCAGCGTCTCGCCGTGGCGCAGGATCGCCTTGGGGAAATCCGCGTGATTGACGGCGTCGGGCCAGATCTGCGTCTCCAGGCAGAAGCCGGCGAACGCGCCGTAGTGGCGACCTTCGAGGCCGGGAACGGCCGGGCCGACCTTGGCGCCGGTATAGAGCTGCACGCCCGGCTCGGTCGTCAGCACGGCAAGCGAAACGCCCGAAACGGGGCTGCGCACCTGGGCGACGGGACGCTTGGCCACGCGCTCCGGCGAAAGGCAGAAATTGTGGTCGAAGGCGACACCTCCCTCTTCCGTCTGGCGGGCAAGCGGGGTCCATTCCCTGAGATCGAAGGGCGTGCCGGCGACAGGGCGGACCTCACCGGTCGGAATGAGGTTTTCATCGACGGGCAGGTAGTGTTCCGCCGTCAGACGGATCTCGTGGCCCAGCGCATCCGCGCCGCCATCCAGAATGAAATAGCTGTGCTGGCAGAGATTGACCGGCGTCGGCGCGTCGGTCACGGCCTCATAGACGACGGAGAGCGCGCCCTCGCCCGGCAGGCGATAGGTGCAGGTGATGGCGCAATTGCCTGGATAACCGGCGCGGCCGTCTGGATCGGTCAGCGTGAGCGTGACGAAATCGGCGCCCTTTTCGGCAATCCGCCAGTTCTGCCGGCCAATGCCGTCGCTGCCGCCGTGCAGATGCGTGACGCCGCGCTCGTTGCGTTCCAGCTGGTAGTCATGGCCATCGATGGTGAAGCGGCCATCGCCGATGCGGTTGGCGCAGCGGCCGGGCGTGGCGCCGAAGAACGGTGAATGGTCGAGATAGGACGGCAGGTCTTCGAAGCCGAGCACCAGCGGCGCATCGTGCCCGTCAAGCCTGAGGTCCTGGATGACGGCGCCCCAGGTCAGGACAGAGGCCGTCAGTCCGCCGCCCGATATCGTGACGCGCTCCACCGCTTCCCCCTGATCGAGCCGACCGAAGATATCCTGTTGCTGACCCACGCTTGCGTCTCCTCCGCCGGCTTTTCCCCGCGCGGCAACCTGCTTCAATTCCTTGCCGGCCGCAACCGAAAAGTCATACTATTCGACAACCCGTCAGAGGTTCTTCTGATAGACGAGGAAGGGGGTCTTCTCCGCAATGCGGTCGTAGAGCTGGCGCGCAGTGGCGTTGAACTCCTGTGTCATCCAGTAGACCTCGGGCGAGCCGGCCTCCTTCGCCTTGGCATAGACGCCTTCGATCAGCGCGCGGCCAATGCCGCTGCCGCGCACGTCGGGATCGGCAAAGAGATCCTGCAGGTAGCAGACATTGCCAACCGTCCAGCACGAGCGATGGAAGAGGTAGTGCGCGAGGCCGACAGGCTTGCCGTCGAGCGTGGCGATGAGGCCACGGTATTCGCCCTCGGCGACCTCGCCCGTCAGACGGGCGAAGGTCGTGGCAAAAATCTCTTCCGGCAGAACCGTCTCGTAGAAGGCGAGATAGGCGGTCCACAGGCGGCGCCATTCGCCTTCATCATCCTTGTGCAGCGGGCGAATAACGACACGGCTCATGGTCAGGCTCCCGTTCCGATCTTTTCGAGGTCGTATGGCGTTGTCTGGTAGATTTCGTTGATCCAGTTGCCGAACAGCAGATGCGCATGGCCGCGCCAGCGGTTCTGCGGCGGCAGCGCCGGATCGTTGTGCGGGAAATAGTTCTTTGGCATCTTGATCGGCACGCCGGCCGAGACGTCGCGGAAATACTCGTCTGCGAGCGAGGTCGAGTCGTATTCGACATGGTTGAAGATATAGAGCCGGTTGCCGGCCGTCTCCTGCACGAGGCAAACGCCCGTCTCGTCGGATTCGAGCAGGATATCGAGATCGTCGACCGCGCGGATGTCCTCCGTGCGGATCTCCGTCCAGCGCGACACCGGCACTTCGAAATCGTCGGAGAAGCCGTTGAGATAGACCGATGACGGCTTGCGATTGTGGTGGCGATAGACCCCGAAAGCCTTTTCGTCGAGCGTGTGCTTGGGCACGCCGTGGAAATGGTAGATCGCCGCCATCGCGCCCCAGCAGACATTCAGCGTGGAATGCACATTGGTTTCGGTCCAGTCGAGGATGGCCTTCATCTCGTCCCAGTAGGTGACGTCCTCGTAGTCGAGCGTCTCCACCGGCGCACCGGTGATGATGAAGCCGTCGAACTTGCGGTGCTTCACTTCCTCCCACGTGTCGTAGAAGGCGAGCAGGTGCTCCTCGGAGGTGTTCTTGGCGCGATGGCCGCCGACACGCACCAGCGACAGTTCGACCTGCAACGGCGAGGCGCCGACGAGGCGTGCCATCTGCACTTCCGTCTTGATCTTGTTCGGCATGAGGTTGAGAAGCCCGATCTGCAACGGGCGGATATCCTGCCGGATCGCCATCGTTTCGGTCATCACCCGGACACCCTCGTTCACGAGAGTTTCGAAGGCGGGGAGCGTATCGGGAATCTTGATGGGCATGTCTCAACTCGATCCAAAACAAAA
>NZ_JBLZPK010000053.1:0-5176 GCF_049199905.1 Shinella sp. M27 | reverse complement strand
GGCCTTTCTCCTCCGGTCAGAACGGAGCCTTGAGATCGCGCTGGAGCGCCTCGACGATCAGCTGCTTCAGCTCGGCATGGATGTCACCACGCGTGCGTTTGCCGGGTTCGTCGCAGATCGGATCGACTTCGCCGAGCGACTTCAGCAGCGCCGCGCTGCCATCCTTGCATTCCGGTAGGAAGCTGAAATGCACGGAATCGGCAACGGCCGCATAGGCGCTGTCGGGAACGAGTGCCGCAAGCTTGTCCGAGATCACCGCCTCGGGGATCGTGCCCGGATTGCCGAGATTGATGAAGGTGAGCGGAATGTCGACCGCCTTCAGGCTGTCCGGCTGATAGGCCTGAGCCAGGCCGGGATCGACCGCCACCACGGTGCGCACACGCGGATCGCGGTTCGACTGCTCGAAGCGCGTCTTGTCGATCTTGCGCAAATCGACCTTCTCCACGTCCACAGGCACATCGCTGACATAACCGCGCCCACCGGAAAACCAGGCGCAATCCCATTTGCCGTAGCTGTCGCAATAGCGTGCATAGGCCTCGAGATCGGCGCGGGCGCCGGCGATTTCCATCGCCGCGGCGCCGCCGAGCGAAAAGCCGACGACACCGATGCGCGCGGGGTCGATCGCCGCACGCCAGCCGGCATCGGTCGAGAACCGGTCGATTAGAGCCGAGAGATCGGCGGTACGCTCCCAGATTTTCGGCGTCGCCGCCGGTGTCGAATCACCGCTCGTCGTGCCGGGGTGGTTCGGCCCTGCGACGATGAAGCCGGATTCGGCGAGCGCAGTCGCCAGCCAGGCCATGCCTTCGATGCGTCCGCCTGAGCCATGGGAGAACAGCACCAGCGGAAAATGTCCCTCGGCGATGGGCGCATCCTTGAGCGCCGGCGCGCCCTTGAAGAGCTTGTTGTCGCCGACCAGATCGGGCGTGCCGCCGGTGGTGGCCGGATACCAGACGGTGACCGGCATATCGCGTCCGCGGTCCGGTGCGAAAACGGAGATCGTGCGAACCCCGACATCTGCGGCATGGGCCGATGTGGCGGCGATACCGGCAAGCAGGAGGGCGGAAAGAAAACGGTGGCGGGCCATGAAAACCTCGTTTGGTTGCGTTTGACCCCGAAATCTTCATTGCAAGCGCCGCTCAACGCGTCCTCGATCGTGTTTGAGGTCGCCCTTGATCGCGATCCGGCCCATGATGGCCGTCACCGTCAATCGAACCGTGCTGTCCGTGCTCTTCATCCCCCTGCCCTTTGTCATCGCCATTCTGCTTTTCCTGCGCTTCGTCGCTCTCCTGCGCCAGCACGAGGTCGGCAACCGGCCGTTTCTGGTGCTGATCGGTCTCTGTATCGTACAGTCGATCGCCGTCGGCCTGCGCTGGGGCTATGATGTGACGGCAGTGCGCTTCGTCCTGCCGGTGCTGGCGGGCGCCCTGCCGCCGCTGGTGCTGGCGAGCTTTCAAAGCCTTATCCATCGTGACCGCGCGAACATCCGCTGGCTGAATATTGCGCCGCCGTTCGTTGTTCTCGCTTTGCTTTTGCTGGCACCCAGTGTGATCGATGGCGCGCTCGTCGTCATCTTCGTCGGTTACGCCATGATCCTGCTGCGGCTCGCCCATGCCGGGCCCGATGGGCTGGAGGAAGCCCGACTCGATGACGCCGTCAGCGCCCACAAGGCTCTTCTGATCGCCGCGGGCGCTCTCTGCGTTTCAGCTTGTTTCGACATCGCCGTGCTTCTCGCATTCGAATGGAGTCGCGGAGAAAACGTGCCGATGCTCGTCAGCAACGCCAATCTGCTGGGCCTCCTCCTTGTCGGCCTGACCGCGACGGTTGCGGCGCGCGCCCGCGCGCCTTCCCTGCCTTCGGAAGAGACGGAAGAAGACGCAGCGATCGCTGAAAGGGACCGCGATGTGCTGGAACGCGTCGACCGGCTGCTTTCGGAGCAAAAACTGTTTCGCGATGACAATCTGACCCTCGCACGCCTCGCCCGGCGTGCAAACGTACCGGCGCGGCAAATCTCCGGCGCGATCAACCGACTCGCCGGCAAGAACGTCTCGCAATATATCAACGATTTCCGCATCAATGAGGCCTGCCGGCTGCTGCGTGAGACCGACATGCCCGTCACCACGGCCATGCTCGAATCGGGCTTCCAGACGAAATCCAACTTCAACCGCGAATTCCGCCGCGTCACCGCCCAGAGCCCAGCCATCTGGCGCACGGAAAACCGCCCGGCGATGCCGTAGCGAAAGCCAGAAAAAACAAAAGCCCCGGAAAACCGAGGCTTCGAAACTTTGGAGAGAATGGAGCGGGTGAGGCGATTCGAACGCCCGACCCCAACCTTGGCAAGGTTGTGCTCTACCCCTGAGCTACACCCGCTCATCTGCGACGGCCTGGGGTAGATCGCTTGGCCGAAGGTCGCTGCGTTGCGGCGACGGGCGGTATATGGCCCAAGGCCTTTTAAAAGGCAACAGGGAAATTTCGGATTTTGAAGAAAAAATTACAGCGGCTTTCAAAGCGCCGGATTCTCAGGCGGTTGCGCTAAAGGGATCGAAGCCCTATCAGCGGGCAGGGACAAATCACGCCGGGAACGATGACATGAGCGAACCGCAGCCGAAGACCGACAAGGACCTTTTCCAGTTTCTCGACGGGCTCGGCATCGCCCATTCGACCAAGGAGCACGCGCCGGTCTTCACCGTCGCCGAATCGGTGGCGCTGCGTGACGAAATTCCCGGCGGCCACACGAAGAACCTCTTTGTGAAGGACAAGAAGGACAACTACTTCCTGATGACTGTCGAGGAACATGCGACGATCGACCTGAAGACCATCCACACGGTCATCGGTGCGGCGAGCAAGGTCTCCTTCGGCAAGCCGGAAAAGCTGATGGAATATCTCGGCGTCATTCCCGGCGCCGTCACCGCTTTCGGCGTCATCAACGATACCGAACGCCAGGTAAAGATGATCGTCGATGCGGATCTCATGCAATACGATACGATCAACTGCCATCCGCTGCGCAACGACGCGACGACATCGATCGGCTCGAAGGACCTGTTGCGCTTCATCGAGGCGACGGGACATGAGCCGCTTGTCTTGAAAGTCACCGCCTGACATACGATTTTGGGCGCAGACACGTGATTCAGGCGCTCGGCGCCACAGGAGAGACCATGAGTGCAGGCGAAAACCCCTATGCATCGTCCTATGGCGGCCAAATGAGCGTTTCGGCGAACTATGGCGGCGGCGCGGCTCCGGCGGCGGACGACCTGATCAAGGACACGACGACGGCGAATTTTTCGCGTGACGTGATGGAGGCCTCGCGCCAGCAGCCCGTTCTCGTCGATTTCTGGGCGCCCTGGTGCGGTCCCTGCAAGCAGCTCCAGCCGATCATCGAGAAGGTCGTGCGCGAAAGCGCCGGCCGCGTGAAGCTCGTCAAGCTTAACATCGACGACCATCCGTCCATTCCCGGCCAGCTTGGCATCCAGTCCATTCCCGCCGTCGTCGCTTTCGTCGGCGGCCGGCCGGTGGATGGGTTCATGGGCGCGGTGCCGGAAAGCCAGATCCGCGACTTCATCGATAAGGTCGCCGGCCCGGCGGGTGCTGATGAGAAGGCCGAGATCGAGGCGCTGCTGGCCGAGGCCAAAACCCTGTTCGATGCTGGCGACGTTGCCGGTGCCGCTGATCTCTATGGCGCCTTGCTGCAAGCCGATCCGGAAAACGCAGTGGCTCTTGCCGGCATTGCCGAGTGCATGATCGCCGTCGATCAGATTGAGAACGCCCGCCAGACGCTGGGCAACCTGCCGGACGCGGTCGCGGCGGATCCTACCGTGCTCGCAGTCCTCAAGAAGCTCGACCAGATCGAAGAGGCGCGCAAGCTCGGCGACCCCGCCGCTCTCGAGCGGGCGCTGGCGTTGAATGCCGACGATCATGCCGCCCGGCTGAACCTTGCGAAGATCCGCAATGTCGAGGGCGATCGCCAGGCGGCGGCCGAGCACCTGCTCTATATCATGAAGCGTGACCGCGCCTTCGACGATGACGGCGCGCGCCGCGAATTGTTGCAATTCTTCGATGTCTGGGGACCGAAGGACCCGGCGACGATATCGGCCCGCCGCAAGCTCTCGTCGATCCTGTTTTCCTGAGGTTTTTTGCCCGGGATAAGACAGCATCCCTTGAGAAACGGCGCGCCCGCCCCACATTCGGAAAAGGCGCGTCGGCGAGGGGCCGGGACGGAGGAGCCCGGACGCAGCACCGCGCCGTGGAAGGGAAGGCAATGCCATGCATGTGGGAAATGCGCGCTATCTGAAGCCGGCGGACCTGCCCGAGACGATCCCCGTCTTTCCGCTGACGGGGGCGCTTCTCCTGCCCGGTGGCCAGCTGCCGCTCAACATCTTCGAGCCGCGTTATCTCTCCATGTTCGACGATGCGCTCGCCTCGCACCGGCTGATCGGCATGGTGCAGCCGGTTTTCGGTGAGCACCGCGCAGACGAGACCGGCCATGACAATCCCGAGCTCTGCAAGGTCGGCTGCATCGGCCGCATCACCTCTTTCGCCGAGACCGGCGACGGGCGCTATGTCGTGTCGCTGACGGGTGTGTGTCGCTACCGCCTGCTGGAGGAAGCCTCCAGCACGAAATCCTATCGCAGCTTCCGCATCGCGCCCTTCATCGGCGATCTCTCCGCCCAGGACGACGAGAAGGCCGTCGACCGCGACGCGCTGCTTGCCGCGTTCAAGGCTTACCTCGACGCCAACAAGCTGGAGGCGGACTGGGAGAGCGTGGAGCGTGCCAGCAACACGACGTTGGTCAATTCCATGGCGATGATGTCGCCCTATGGCCCGGCCGAGAAGCAGGCGCTATTGGAGGCGCCGGACCTGAAAACCCGCGCTGAAACGCTGATCGCCATCACCGAGATCGTTTTGGCGCGCAGCTATGGCGATGTCGATACGCGGCTACAGTAGGACGGTATCGATGGACGAAAGCACCAGCCGGGTCGCGCCCAAACTGCTCGAACTTCTCGTCTGCCCCCTGACCAAGGGGAGGCTGCACTATGATGCGCAGGCCGGCGAACTGATTTCCGAAAAGGCCAGGCTCGCCTATCCGATCCGCGACGGCATCCCGATCATGCTGATTTCCGAGGCGCGTGAAATCAAGGATTGAGGTGTGGTTGGGGGCTTTGAACACGCCCTGTCCTTCGTC
>NZ_JBLZPK010000052.1:0-12126 GCF_049199905.1 Shinella sp. M27 | reverse complement strand
ACCGGAAATACGATCTTTGCCGTCGGCAAAAATCGGTCGGTATTTTGCCTTACGGCAAAAACCGGATGGCGCGGGGTGGAGCAGCCCGGTAGCTCGTCAGGCTCATAACCTGAAGGCCGCAGGTTCAAATCCTGCCCCCGCAACCAAAATCTTGTAGATTTATCAAATAGAAAGCCCTCTCCCGCGAGAGGGCTTTCTTGCGTTTGAGGCCTAGCACAACACTAGCACAAACGGACCCCTCCCGTTTGACGGGTTCTTGTGGCCGTGGTTCGCTGTTCCTGTGACCTTGCCCCGTTGAACTAATCCATTTTGAAGTAAGCTCTGGCCCATTGAGAGGACCAGAGAATGAAGCGCACACGTTTCCCGGACGAACAGATTATCGGCATTCTGAAGGAGCACGAGGCCGGCACGCCGGTCTCGGGACTTTGCCGCAAGCACGGCGTCAGCGATGCCAGCATCTATAAATGGAAGGCCAAGTTCGGCGGCATGGACGTATCCGAAGCCAAGCGGCTGAAGACACTTGAAGACGAGAACACGAAGCTGAAGCGGCTCTTGGCGGACGCGATGCTCGACAATGCTGCTTTGAAAGACCTTTTGGGAAAGAAGTGGTGACGCCCGCAGCAAAGCGGAAAGCTGTCGCGCATCTGATGGGTCACCACGAGATGAGCGAACGGCAGGCGTGTAAAGCCATGGGCTTTTGCCGAATGACGATCCGCTACGAAGCCAGGCGCAGCGATGACCATGACCTTCGCGAGCGGATGAAGGGGCTGGCGCATGAGCGCCGTCGCTTTGGATATCGACGCCTTCATGTGCTGCTCAGGCTTGAAGGTCATCTTGTGAATCACAAGCGGCTCTTTCGGCTCTATCGAGAGGAGAAGCTGACAGTGCGCAAACGTGGTGGCCGGAAGCGAGCGATCGGCACACGCGCGCCGATGCTGATCCCAATGGCAGCCAATGATCGCTGGTCGCTGGACTTCGTCTCGGATCAATTGACCGATGGCCGCAGGTTCCGGATTTTGGCGGTCGTCGACGACTGCACCAGAGAATGCCTGGCACTCGTCGCCGATACCTCACTTTCCGGTCTGCGGGTTGCTCGTGAGCTGGAGCGGATCATCGAGGGGCGTGGCAAGCCGAAGATGATCGTCAGCGACAATGGCAGCGAGTTTACTAGCAACGCGATCCTGCAATGGACGGACCGGGCCAAGGTGGACTGGCACTACATCGCGCCGGGCAAGCCGATCCAGAACGCCTTCATCGAAAGCTTCAATGGGCGGCTGCGAGACGAGCTCCTGAATGAAACTCTCTTCTCGTCACTGACCCATGCTCGATCATCGCTTTCAAACTGGCGCAGCGATTACAACGATCATCGACCACACTCAGGGCTCGGATGGCTGACACCTGCGGAGTTCGCTCAGACAATCAACGCGCGACGTGATGCGGTGCTGCGCAGCCGGAATGGCTCCGCACCGCAACACGCCGCTACTGCCGCGAATACAACAACCCAAAACCGCCGGAGCGAACTCAAAACTGGATGAAACTTGGGGGCAAGATCACCTCGAACGAGGCTGGCTTTCGGAGACGCGCTTCGGATAGCCAGCCGGGACAAGAAGAACTTGTCTAAGCGGGTCAATTTCTTCGTTTAAGCTGATGGCGTCCGCGGGCATGCTCCGACGTGCCTCATGGGGATCGTGTAATGACGAAAGCACTTGTCACGGGGGCGACGCGAGCTCCCGGACGCGCGATCGCCACGATGCTTGCAAAAGAAGGCTGGGAAGTGCACGCGCTTGGTCATGATCGCATTGCGCTCGATGAGATGCGCGGCGAACACGGAATCGTGCCTCTGGCGATGGATTTGACGGATAGCGAATATGTGCGCGCCGTTGCAGAAGGGCTGGAACCTGATGTCCTTGTCCATGCAGCGCTCCGCTGGCCCGAGGAGACCAGATTTCTGGGACTGGCCGAAGCCGATATCGATATGGCTCTCGAAGTGAACCTGTGGGCTACGCTGCATGTTATCCGTGCCATCCTGCCTTCGAAGATCGAAGGGAGCCGCGGGGCCTTCGTGATGCTCTCCCTAGACGATGCGGACGCGAAAAGTGCGATCGAGCGGGCCGCAGCAGGTGCGATCGACGGCTTTGCGCGTGCTCTTGCTGGCGAGCTACCAGGCAGCGGGGTTTTCGTCCACGTCTCTCTTCGGGAAAGCCGCCTTTCCGGCATCTGGGTTTGCAGGTTCTCTCGTTGCTATCGTCATCCGGTTTTCAATCTCACATCATCGAACGACAGGAACATGGACATGGAACGTAATGGAGGGCAGTTACTCGTCGAGTGCCTATTGGCGCTGGGAGCGACAAAGAGCTTCGGGGTGCCAGGGGAGAGCTATCTCGCGGTGCTCGATGCACTGCATGACACCGGGGGACGCCTCGACTATGTTCTGTGCCGCAACGAAGGCGGCGCCGCCTTCATGGCTGCCGCCTATGGCAAGCTGACCGGCCAGCCCGGCATCTGTTTCGTGACTCGCGGTCCGGGCGCCACCAATGCTTCGATCGGTGTGCACACCGCCATGCAGGATTCCGCGCCGATGATCCTCTTCGTCGGCCAGGTCGGAACCGACATGAAGGGCCGGGAGGCTTTTCAGGAGGTGGACTATAAGGCGGTTTTCGGCACCATGGCCAAATGGGCCGTCGAGATCGATAAGGTCGAGCGCATCCCGGAAATCCTCTCGCGCGCCTGGGCGCTCGCGGTTTCGGGACGTCCCGGTCCGATCGTGATTGCGCTGCCTGAGGATATGCTGACCTCGCTCACCGACGCCGCGCCGCTCTCTGGTCCTGTCGAGATCGCCGAGCCCGCGCCATCGGCTGCGGCGATGCAGCGGCTGCGCCGGATGCTGCAAGGCGCAAAGCGTCCCGTCATTCTTTATGGCGGCTGCAACTGGGCGGATGGCGCGATGGCGGCCGTCCGGCACTTTGCCGAGGCGTCAGATATTCCGGTCGTTTCCGTCTTCCGCTACCAGGACCAGTATGACAACGCGTCGCCGACCTTCTGCGGCGAAGCCGGCGTCGGCATGGTCGCCTCGGTCAAGGAACTTCTGCGCGACGCCGATGTCATTCTTGCGATGAACAATCGGTTCGGAGAGAACTCGACGGACGGCTACACGCTGTTCGACGTGCCGCAGCCCCGCCAGCAAATCGTCCATGTTCACGGTTCCGACCTGGAGATCGGCAAGGTTTACCGGCCGGCGCTCGGCATTCATGCCGGTCCGAATGTTTTCGCGGAAGCGCTGGGCGCCCTCGAGCCTGTCAAAGGTGGATGGGCGGAGTGGCGGGCCAAGGGACGCGCGGCCTACGAAAAGGGCTTCGATCTCCCCGACCTGCCGTCGCCTGTCGACATGGGTAAGGTCACGGCGCTCCTGAACGACGTTCTGCCGGAGGATGTGATCCTTACAAACGGCGCAGGCAACTTCACGGTCTGGCCGAACAAGTTCTTCAAGTTTGGGCCGAATGCGCGCCTTCTCGCTCCGCAATCCGGCGCGATGGGTTATGGCATTCCGGCAGCCATCGCTGCCAAAGTCGCTTATCCCGAGCGCACGGTCGTCTGCTTCGCCGGCGACGGCGACTTCCAGATGAACTGCCAGGAATTGGCCACCGCCCTCCAGCATTATGCGCAGCCGATCATCCTGCTCCTCAACAACGGCATCTACGGCACGATCCGCGCCCATCAGGAGCGACATTACCCGGAGCGCGTTTCCGGCACCACGATGGTCAATCCGGATTTCGTGGCGCTGGCAAAGTCGTATGGGTTTCATGCTGAGCGTGTGGAAGCCACAGTGGACTTTGCAGCCGCATTCGAGCGTGCCCGAGCATCGAAGACCGGTGCCCTCCTCGACCTCGATATTTCACCCGAGGCGTTGACCCCACGCCAGACGCTGAGCCAGATGCGCAAGGCCGCTCTTTCTGCAAAGGAAACCGCATGACACAGCGTCACGACATCCGCCTTGGTGCCGATATCGGCGGGACCTTTACCGACATCGCACTCGAGGTCGGGGGCAAGCTCTTCTCGACGAAGGTGCTGACCAATTATTCGGCACCCGAACAGGCGATCTTAGACGGCATCGAGATTGTCGTCCGGGATGCCGGCATCGCCCTTCGGGATATCGACATCGTCATCCACGGCACGACGCTCGCCACCAACGCGCTCATTGAGCGCCGGGGTGCCCGGACTGCGCTTATCACCACCGAAGGTTTCCGTGATGTCATCGAGATGCGCACGGAAAACCGCTTCGAACAATACGATCTCAGCCTCGTTCTGCCGAAGCCGCTGATCCCGCGTGAAGATCGTTTTCCGGTCAAAGGCCGCATCGACGCGCAGGGCCGAGAACTGCAGGCACTCGACGAGGCGGCGCTGGAAACGCTGGCGGATGTCATCGCCGAGCGTGGCTTCGGGGCCGTCGCCATCGGCTTCATCCACTCCTACATGAACCCGGCGCACGAGCAGTGCGCCCGCGAGATCCTGTCGAGGAAACTCTCGATCCCGATTTCTATCTCGTCGGAAGTCTCGCCGCAGATGCGCGAGTTCGAACGCTTCAACACGGTCTGCGCCAATGCCTATGTGCGCCCGCAGATGGCCGATTACCTGTCGCGCCTGCAGGTGCGGTTGAAGGAGATGGGCGCGCAATGCCCGGTCTTCATGATCCATTCGGGCGGCGGCCTCATCTCGGTGGAGACGGCCTCCGAATTCCCGGTTCGTCTCGTCGAATCCGGCCCGGCAGGCGGGGCGATCTTTGCCGCCGATATCGCCCGCCGCTTCAGCCTGGACCGCGTCGTCTCCTATGACATGGGCGGCACTACGGCGAAAATCTGCCTCATCGAGGATTACCAGCCCCACACGGCGCGCACCTTCGAGGTCGCCCGCACCTACCGTTTCTGCAAGGGCTCGGGCATGCCGATCTCCATTCCGGTGATCGAGATGATCGAGATCGGCGCTGGCGGCGGCTCCATCGCCTGGGTCGATGCCATGGGCCGCATTCAGGCCGGGCCGGAATCGGCGGCCTCGGAGCCGGGACCAGCCTGCTACCAGCGCGGCGGCGAGCGGCCGGCGATCACCGACGCGGACCTCGTGCTCGGCAAGCTCGATCCCGATAATTTCGCCGGCGGCAAGATCAGGCTTTCGGTCGAGAACGCCAGCGCGGCGATCGCGCGTGATGTCGGCGAGAAGCTGAAGCTCGCCCCTGAAGCCGCTGCCTTTGGCATCGTCGAGGTGGTGGACGAGAACATGGCCAATGCGGCGCGCGTCCACGCGGTCGAAAACGGCAAGAATATCTCCGAAAACATCATGATCGCTTTCGGCGGCGCCGCACCCCTGCATGCCGCTCGCCTTTGCGAAAAACTTGGCGTGGACCAATGCCTCATTCCGCAAGGGGCGGGTGTAGGCTCAGCCATCGGCTTCCTCAAGGCGCCGTTCGGCTACGAGGCGCTTGCCTCCAAGATCATGGGCATCACGAAATTTGATGCCGGAGCGGTCAACGCCATGCTCGACGACCTGAAGGCGACCGCCGAGGGCTTCGTGCGCGCCGGGACGGAGGGGGAGATCGTGCGCGAGATCACTGCGTTCATGCGATACAGGGGGCAGGGTTGGGAAATCCCCGTCGCACTGCCCGACCGCGCCTTCACCCCGGCGGATACGGCGATGATCGAGGCGGCCTTCAAGGAGCGCTACGCCCAGTTCTTCGGCCGCGCGGTCGAAGGCCCGGAAATCGAGTTTGTGACATGGTCGGTCAAGGCGCAGGATGTGCGCCTGGAAGGCGAGCGCTTCGCCCTTGAAACGGACGGTGCGGTGGTGCCCGCACCCGTCAGCCGGGCCGTCTTCGATCCCGCCTCCGGCAAGCGGCTTGAAACCGCCATCGTGCCGCGCGACACCCTGTCGCCGGGTGCGCGGGTGGCAGGCCCGGCCGTCATCGTCGAGCGGGAAACCTCCACCATCGTCACGTCGCCGTTCGATGCCGTCATCCAGATCGACGGCACCATTCTTCTCGTGCGCAAGGGACACTGATCATGAGCGATATCAATGAAATTCGCATGCAGGTCATGTGGAACCGCCTGATCTCGGTCGTCGAGGAGCAGGCGCTGACGCTGCTGCGCACCGCCTTTTCCACCTCCGTGCGCGAGGCGGGCGATCTCTCGGCCGGTGTCTACAATGCCAAGGGCGAGATGCTGGCCCAGGCCGTCACCGGCACGCCCGGTCACGTCAACACCATGGCCGAGGCGGTGCTGCACTTCATTGCGGAAATCCCGCGCGAGGAAATGTATCCGGGCGACACCTATGTCACCAACGACCCTTGGAAGGGCACCGGCCACCTGCACGATATCACCATGGTCTCGCCTTCCTTCAAGGGCGAGGAGCTGATCGGCTTCTTCGCCTGCACGGCGCATGTGGTGGATGTCGGCGGACGCGGCTTCGGGGCGGATGGCAAGTCGGTCTATGAGGAAGGCATCCAGATCCCGATCATGAAGTTCGCCGAGCGCGGCACGGTGAACAAGGATCTCTTGAAAATCCTGCGCATCAATGTGCGCGAGCCGAACCAGGTGATCGGCGATTTCTACTCGCTCGCCGCCTGCAACGACGTCGGACACAAGCGGCTGATCGAGATGTTGGACGAGGTCGGTTACGACAATCTCGACACGCTCGGCAATTTCATTCTGTCGCGCACGCACGCGGCGACGATGGAGCGCATCACCGGCCTGCCGAAGGGGTCCTGGACGAACGACATGCTGACAGACGGCTACGACGTGCCGATCCGGCTCGCGGCCGAGGTCTCGATCACCGACAGTGGCGTCAATGTCGATTTCTCCGGCACGGACGGCATGAGCCGCTGGGGCATCAACGTGCCGCTGATCTACACCAAGGCCTATGCCTGCTACGCGCTGAAATGCGTGGTGGCGCCGGATATTCCGAACAATTCGGCCTCTCTCGCCGTCTTCAACGTCTCCTCGCCGGTCAATATCCTCAATGCGGAGCGGCCGGCCCCGGTTTCGGTGCGCCACGTCATCGGCCACATGGTGCCGGACCTCGTTCTCGGCGCGCTTGCCAAGGCGCTGCCGGGCCAGATTCTCGCCGAAGGTGCGGCCGCGCTTTGGAACATCCATATTTCGGCCCGCCCGGTCGCCGGCGCCTCCGGTCGCCGTGCCGAGGTGCTGATGTTCAACTCGGGCGGCATGGGTGCACGTCCCGGCATCGACGGCCTCTCCTCGACGGCTTTCCCTTCCGGCGTCCATACCATGCCGATCGAAGCCACCGAGCATACCGGCCCCATCGTCGTCTGGCGCAAGGAGCTGCGTCCAGATTCAGGTGGTGCTGGCAAATATCGCGGCGGCCTCGGCCAGATCATCGAGATCGCGCCGGCCGAAGGCCATGAATTCGATTTCTCGGCGATGTTCGACCGCATTGCGACCCCGGCGCGCGGACGTGACGGCGGCGAAGACGGCGCACCCGGTTCGGCAAGGCTCGACGACGGAACGAAGCTGCGGCCGAAGGGCTGGCAGCATGTGCCGGCGGGCCGCCGGCTGGTGCTGGAACTGCCGGGCGGCGGCGGCTTCGGCAACCCGACCGAGCGCCTGGACGAAGCGAGCGCCGAAGACCTGTCCAAGGGTTATGTGACGGAGAAGAAGTGATGAGCCATATCGCCAGCCGGCTTTCCGCCGTCAAACCCTCGGCTTCCATGGCCGTCTCGCAGGCCGCAAAGGATTTGGCGGCAACCGGGATTGACGTGATCGACCTCGGTCTCGGCGAGCCGGATTTCCCGGCCCCCGCCCACATCACCGATGCCGCCTTCGAGGCGGCGCGCAAGGAGCGCATGCTCTACACCGCCTCGCTCGGCACGGCGGACCTGCGCAAGGCGATCGCCGCCAAGTTCAAACGGGAAAACGGCCTCGACTACGCCATCGACGAGATCGCGGTCGCCAATGGTGCAAAGCAGATCATCTTCAATGCGCTGATGGCAACGCTGGAGGAGGGCGACGAGGCGATCCTGCCGGCGCCTTACTTCGTTTCCTACCCGGAAATGGTCAAGCTTTTCGGCGGCGTGCCTGTCACCCCGGCCTGCCCGGCCGAAAACGGTTTTCGCCTGACGCCCGAGGTGCTGGAAGCGGCGCTGACGGAAAAGACCCGCTGGCTGTTCCTCAACATGCCGGGCAATCCCTCCGGCGCGATCTATACCGAGGCGCAGCTGAAGGCGCTCGGCGCGGTGCTTGCCCGCTATCCTGATGTGATGATCCTCTCGGATGAAATCTACGAGCACATCATCTTCGACGAACGCACCTTCGTCTCCTTCGGCGCGGCCTGCCCGGAACTTCGGGATCGCTCGTTGATCGTCAATGGCATGTCCAAGGCCTATGCCATGACCGGCTGGCGCGTCGGCTATGCCGCCGGCCCGAAGGACCTGATCAGGGCGATGGCGACGATCCAGAGCCAGTCCTGTACCTCGGTTTCCGCCCCGGCACAGATCGCGGCCAGAGCTGCTTTGGAAGGCCCGCAGGATTGCGTCTCCGAATTCCGTGCCGCATTTGAGCGCCGCCGAAATCTCGTGGTCGAGGGCATTGCGAAGATCAATGCGCTGAGCCTCGATCCGCCAGAAGGCGCCTTCTATGCCTATATTGGCTGCGCGGCGCTGATCGGCGCGAAAACCCCCACCGGCCAGACGCTGGAAGACGATGTCGCCGTCGCAAAGTACCTTCTCGACGAAGGTCATGTGGCGGCTGTTCCGGGCACGGCCTATGGTCTGTCGCCCTTCTTCCGCATGTCCACGGCAACCTCAGAAGAGGTGCTGGCGGAGGCGGTGAGGCGTATCGCGGCCGCGGTCGCCAAACTCGAATTCTGATTGGAACGAAGTATGTCCAAGCTCTACAAAACCATCCTGATCACCGGGGCAGCCGGCCGCCTCGGCACGGAACTGCGTCGCGGCCTCGCCCCGTTGGCCGACAGGATGCGGTTGGCGGATATCACCGAAATCAAGGATGTGCAGCCGAATGAGGAGGCGATGGTCTTCGATCTCGCCGACGAAGCCGCTGTGATGAAGGCGGTCGAGGGCGTCGATGCCATCGTGCATTTCGGCGGCGTTCCGCTGGAGCGGCCCTGGCAGGATATCCTCGATGCCAATATCCGCGGCAGCTACCACATCTACGAAGCCGCCCGTAAAAACGGCGTCAAGCGCGTGGTCTATGCCTCGTCGGTGCATGCGATCGGCTATCATACGCTGGAAGCCCATATCGATACGGACGCGCCGGTTCGCCCCGATAGCCTCTACGGTGTTTCCAAATGCTTCGTCGAGGCGCTGAGCCGTTTCTACTGGGACAAGTTCGGGCTGGAGAGCGTGTGCCTGCGCATCTTCTCCTCCTTCCCCGAGCCGGCCGACCGCCGCATGCTCTGGTCGTGGCTGTCCTTCGAGGATTGCATCCGTCTGGTAACGGCCAGCCTGACGGCGCCGCGTGTCGGCCACACGATCAGCTTCGGCCTCTCCGACAACGCCGTCAAGCCGGTCGACAATTCCAAAGCCGGCCATCTCGGCTATGTGCCGCAGGACAATACCGAGCGCTTCCGCGCCAAAGTCGAGGCGGAAAAGCCGCCGGTCAATCCAAAGGCGCCGTCCACCCTTTATCTCGGCGGATGGTTCGTCGATATCGGACATCCCAATGACGAGGCATCGAAATGAAAGACCACTATGACGTCGTCATCGTCGGCGGCGCGGTGATCGGTTCCGCCGTCGCCTATTATCTTTCCGCCAATCCCGATTTCGACGGGTCTGTGCTCGTCATCGAGCGCGACCCGACCTATCTGAAGGCGGCGACCTCGCTGTCGTCGTCCTCGATCCGCACCCAGTTTTCCAACTCGATCAACGTCAGGATCAGCCAGTACGGCTCCGAGGTCATCCGTAATTTCGGCGAGATGATGCAGGTCGGCGACGACAGGCCCGATCTCGGTTTCCATTCCGGCGGCTACCTGTTTCTCGCCAATACGCCGGAGCAGGTGCAGGTCCTGAAGGAAAACCATGAGGCGCAGGTCTCCTGCGGCGCCGATGTCGTGCTCTGGAACCGCGACGAGCTGGCGAGCGCCTTCCCGCATCTCAACGTGGCGGATATCGAGCTGGCGTCCTACGGCCGTTCCGGCGAAGGCTGGTTCAACAATACCGGCCTGATGTACGGCTTCAAGAACAAGGCTCGCTCGCTCGGCGTCGATTACGTCACGGACGAAGCCGTGGCCATCGGCCGCGATGGGGATGCCGTGACGTCGGTGACGCTGAAATCGGGCGCGGTCGTCAAGGCCGGCACGGTCGTCAACGCCTCCGGGCCGCGCGCGGCGCTGACGGCCCGCATGGCCGGTCTCGGCATTCCGGTCGAGCCACGCAAGCGCACCTTGTTCGTCTTCGATTGTGCCCGCACGCCCGAGGGAACCGCTGGTGTCAACCAGGGGCGGCTGCCGCTGATGATCGATCCGTCCGGCGTGTTCTGCCGGCCTGAAGGCCGCTTCTTCCTGACGGGTTGTCCGCCGGTGGAAGACCCGGCCGCGGATTGGGATGATTTCGAGCCGCGCTACGAGGAATTCGAGGAGATCATCTGGCCGGCGCTGGCCGAGAGGTCGCCCCAGTTCGAGGCGATCAAGGTGGTGAACCAGTGGGCGGGGCATTACGACTTCAATACGCTGGACCACAATCTGGTCGTCGGCCGCCATCCGGTGGTGCGCAATTTCGTCTTCGCCAACGGTTTCTCCGGCCATGGCCTGCAGCAGGGGCCGGCGACGGGGCGGGGCGTGTCGGAGTTGATCATCTACGGTGAATATCGCACACTGGACCTGACGGAGGTCGGCTACGAGCGAATCGTGGAGAATCGTCCGTTCCTCGAAAAAGCCGTTATCTAACCGCGACCGGCTGCACCGGCGGCGGAGATGGCTGTACATGATATGTCTGCCGGAGGGTGAATTGGCTGGACAACAAACGCGGCTTCCCCCTCTCAATGCGTTGCGCGCATTCTGGGCGGTCATGCGCCGGGGCACGTTCCGCAGTGCGGCGGACGAGCTTCTCGTCACGCCGCAGGCCATCAGCCAGCAGATCAAGCTGCTGGAGGATACCCTGCACGTTCCTCTGTTCGAGCGGAAGGCGCGGGTCATCGAGCCGACGGAGCATGCGATCATCCTCTCGCATTTCGTCCAGGCGGGTTTCGACGAGTTTACCGAAGGCATCCGCCGGGTCACCAATTCGACCTATCGAAACCGCATCAACATCAATGTCAGCCCGTATTTCGCCACGCGCTATCTGATGGAGCGGCTGGAGCGTTTTCGCCAGCGGATGCCCGGCGCCGACATCCGCCTGACGACGATGGTCAACGTGCGCGATTTCGCGGCCGACGAGGTAGACGTCTCTATCCAGTGGGGTTTCGGCAACTGGAAGGAATATGACGTCAAGCTCTTGATGCACGACCCGAAGATCATCTGCTGCTCGCCGGAACTGGCCAGGCAGATCTCTTCGCCAGCCGACCTCGGCCGCATGCCCCTCCTCCATCCCGTGATGGCGCGCGATCTCTGGCGAAAGGTGCTGGCGCATCTTGGCCTTCCATCGCTGGAAATGGCCGGCGAGATCGAATTTCAGGATGCAGCGACGATGCGCAGGGGCAGCATCTCCGGCATCGGCGTCGGGCTCGTCTCACGGCTCGATGCGCTGGCCGATATCGAGGCGGGCACGCTCGTCGCACCGCTCGGTGTCGATCTTCTGGATACGATGGACAAGAAGGATATTCCCGGCTTCTACCTAGTCGTTCCGAGAGCCCATAAGAGGGTCAAGATCATCTCCGCCTTTTGTGACTGGATCACCGCTGAGCAATGGTGAAATGAAAGGGAAGCGGGACAGACGTGGCTCGGCAGTTCCCGCAGTCCAATCTTTTACCATTTCGCTGAACGATATCCGATCATCACCTGGTCGGACGCCATGCTGCTCAAAGCGCCTTCTGCAATTCCGGCAGGGCTTCGAAGAGGTCTGCGACGAGACCGTAGTCGGCAACCTGGAAGATCGGCGCCTCCTCGTCCTTGTTGATCGCCACGATCACCTTACTGTCCTTCATGCCCGCCAGATGCTGGATCGCACCCGAG
>NZ_JBLZPK010000051.1:0-22581 GCF_049199905.1 Shinella sp. M27 | reverse complement strand
AGGGCGATCACTTCGTGGTCTCGGGCAAGAAGTTCTATTCGACGGGTGCGCTCTTCGCCCATCTCGTGCCCATCGTGGCGCTGGACGAGGAGGGCCACGTCGTCGTTTCCGTCGCGGATCGGGATACGGCGGGGCTGGAGGTCGTCAACGACTGGTCGGCCTTCGGCCAGCGCACCACGGCGAGCGGCACGGTGATCCTCGATGACGTTGCCATTCCGGCAAGCCGCGTGCTACCCGCCCATATCGTCTATGAGAACCAGAGCGCCGTCGGCCCGCAGAGCCAGCTCATCCACGCGGCCATCGATGCCGGCATTGCTCGCGGCGCCATCGAAGCGACCATCGATCTCGTGCGCAACCATGCGCGCCCGTGGATCGACAGCGGCTCCGACCGCGCCGGCGACGATCCCTATACGATCGCCGCCATCGGCGATCTGAAGATCCGCCTGCACGCCGCCGAGGCGCTGCTCGAGCGCGCCGGCCGTGAGCTCGATGCAACGATTTCCGACGTCAACGACGAGACGATCGGCAAAGCGAAGATCGCGGTCGCCGAGGCGAAGGTGCTGACGACGGAGGTGGCGCTGGCCGCCGCCAACAAGCTGTTCGAGCTTGCCGGCACGCGCTCGACGCTCGGCGTGCACAATCTCGATCGCTTCTGGCGCGATGCGCGCACACACACGCTGCACGATCCGGTGCGCTGGAAGTTCCACGCGGTCGGGCAATATTATCTCAACGGCGTGCAGCCGCCGCTGCATTCCTGGATCTGACACGATCCATGGCAAAGGAAATCCTTATCAACGCGTTCAACATGAACTGCGTCGGCCACATCAACCATGGCCTCTGGACCCATCCGCGCGACCGGTCGAGCGACTACAACAGGCTGGACTACTGGACGTCGCTCGCCGCGACGCTGGAGCGCGGCCTGTTCGACGGGCTGTTCCTTGCCGACATCGTCGGGGTCTATGATGTCTATCAGCAGTCCGTCGACCTGACGCTGCGCGAATCCATCCAGCTTCCGGTCAACGATCCCCTGATGCTGGTCTCGGCCATGGCGACGGTGACGAAAGGGCTCGGCTTCGGCGTGACCGTCAATGTCCATGCCGAGGAGCCCTATATCTTCGCCCGGCGCCTCTCGACGCTCGATCACCTGACGGACGGCCGCATCGGCTGGAACATCGTGACCGGCTATCTCGACAGTGCGGCGCGCGCCGTGGGCCAGGCTGCCCTTGGCGAGCACGATACGCGCTATGACCGGGCGGACGAATGCCTCGACCTGCTTTATGCGCTATGGGAGGGCAGCTGGGATGACGATGCCGTGCGGCGCGACCGTGCCGCGCGCGTCTATGCCGATCCCGCCAGGGTGCGGAAAATCCGGCACGAGGGCACGTATTTCAAGGCGGAGGGCTATCATCTCTCGGAACCGTCGCGCCAGCGCACGCCCGTCCTCTATCAGGCAGGTACGTCCGGCCGCGGACGGCAGTTTGCCTCACGCCATGCCGAATGCGTCTTCATCTCCTCGCCGGATACCACGGTCGCCCGCACGGCCGCGCGCGCGATCCGGCAGGGAGCGGTGGAGGCGGGGAGGAGGGCCGAGGACGTGCGCATCTTTGCCGGCATCACCGTCGTCGTGGACCGCACGGAAAAGGCAGCGCGGGAAAAATACGAGGATTATGTGCGCCATGCGAGCCCGGAGGCGGGGCTTGCCCATTTCTCCGCCGGCACGGGCATCGATTTCTCGCAATACGACCTCGACGAGCCCATCACCTACGGCAAGGGCAATTTCGTGCAGACCTCCGTCGATCTGGCGCGTGAACGCGGCTGGACCAAACGCACCATTCTTTCGGGCATGGCGCTTGGCGGGCGTTATCCGCTTGTTGTCGGCGATGCCCATCAGGTTGCCGACGCCCTGGAAGCGTGGATCGACGCGGGCGAGGTGGACGGCTTCAACCTGGCGCGCACAGTGACGCCTGAAAGCTACGAGGATTTCATCGATCTCGTCGTGCCCGTGCTGCAGGAGCGCGGCCGCTACAAGACCGCCTATGGCGAGGGTAGCCTGCGCAACCGGCTGTTCGGTGGAGGCGACCGATTGACGGACCGTCACCCCGCCGGCGCTTTTCGCACGCGCGCCGCGCCGTGAGAAACAGCCTTGGCGCGGCAGTGCCGTCAGCCAGTGCGGTTTCTTTCTCGATGGGCCGGAACTTTGGAAAATTCTGCCTGTCTCCGGCCAATAGTCCATTTAATTTGTAGAATACATGACGGCCATCAGCTTCGCCAATCGCAAGGCCGCCGCCTGCGCCCGATCCCGCGTCTTTCGAAAGGATTTCTCATGAGCAGCGTTATCAGGCTCGCCGAGCCCCAGGACACCGCCCACCGCATCGCCAGCGAGGACGAGGCGTTGGCCGTCGCCCGCACACTGGCCGCCGAGTTCGTTGGCGGCGCGAGCCGCCGGGACTATGAGCGGGCGCTGCCGCATGAGGAGCTGGACAGGCTTTCGGCCTCCGGCCTGCTCGCCATCACCGTTCCCGCAGACTATGGCGGCATCGACGTTTCCAATTCCGTACTCGCCGAGGTCACGGCGATCCTGTCGGAGGCCGACAGTTCGATCGGGCAGATCCCGCAGAACCATTTCTACATTCTCGAGGCGCTCCGCCATGATGGCAGCGAGGCGCAGAAGCGCTTCTATTTCGGCCGCGCACTGGCCGGTGATCGTTTCGGCAATGCGCTTTCCGAGGTCGGCACGAAGACGGTGGGCGACTACAACACCCGCATTACGCCCGACGGCGCAGGTTTTCGCATCAACGGGCGGAAGTTTTATTCCACAGGCGTGCTCTTTGCCCATTGGGTGGTGATCTTCGCGCTCGATGCGGAGGACCGCCTCGCCATGTCCTTCGCCCCGCGCGGGACCGAGGGGATCGAAATCGTCGACGACTGGGACGGTTTCGGCCAGCGCACGACGGGCAGCGGCACGACGATCCTGCGCGACGTCTATGTGCCGGCCGATGCTGTCGTGCCGCACCAGAAGGGTTTCGAACGCCCCGGCACGATCGGTTCGGTCGGCCAGATTATCCATGCCGGGGTCGATCTGGGTATTGCGCGGGCGGCCTTGAAAGAGACGATCGGTTATGTTCGCGACAAGGCGCGGCCGTGGACCGGCAGCGGGGTCGAGCGCGCCGCCGACGATCCGCTGACCATCGCTCGCATCGGCGAACTCGCCATCCGCGTCGAGGCGGCCGAGGCGACATTGGAGCGGGCCGGGCGCAAGGTCGACCAGGCGCAGGTCAATCTCACCGCGGACAATGCCGTCGCCGCGACGCTTGCGGTGGCTGCCGCCAAGGTGCTGACGAGCGAGCTTGCCATCGACGCGACCAACGTGCTCTTCGAATTGGCCGGCACCTCCGCCACCAAGCGCGGCCTCAATCTCGAGCGCCACTGGCGCAACGCCCGTACCCATACGCTGCACGATCCGGTGCGCTGGAAGTATCACGTCGTCGGCAACTATCACCTCAATGGCGTCACGCCGCCGAAGAACGGCGCGCTCTGAAATCCAGCCTCGTGGTGGGGGTGGTCACCTGGTCGCAATCCCCTTGGGGTTGCGGCCTTTTTTATTGGTGATCCAACCGGTTTGGAGATCGCGTGGATGCCGCTCCCCGAGACTTCGGCCCGTAATCAGAAAAGCCATTCCGGAAATTAATCTATATAAAAGATAGAATTTCTGTATTTGAATGCGGAAGACGCTATCTTCGCTCCCGGTCGATGCCCTCAGGCATCCTCGTTCGCTGGAGAGATCTATGGCACGCCACATCCGCTTCAACGCCTTCGACATGAACTGCGTGGGCCACCAGTCCCCCGGCCTCTGGGCGCATCCGCGCGACAAGTCCTGGAAATACAAGGACCTGGACTATTGGCAGGATCTCGCCCGCACGCTGGAGCGCGGGGTTTTCGACGGTATCTTCATTGCCGATGTCATTGGCTACTACGATGTCTACAAGGGCTCGAACTACCACGCCATCCATCAAGCCGCGCAGCTTCCGGTGAACGATCCGCTTCAGCTTGCGGCCCCCATCGCGCTCGCCACCGAACATCTCGGCATCGGCATCACCGCCTCCACCTCCTTCGAGCATCCCTATACCTTCGCCCGCCGTCTCGCGACGGCGGACCATCATTCCAAGGGCCGTATCGGCTGGAACATCGTCACCTCCTACCTGGAGAGCGGTGCGAAGAATATCGGCCAAGGCGGCCTGCGCCGGCACGACAATCGCTACGAGGTCGCCGCCGAATATGTCGAGGTGCTCTACAAGCTGCTCGAAGGCTCCTGGGAGGAGGGGGCGGTGGTGCGCGACGGTGACCGGCGCATCTTCACCCATCCGGAAAAGGTCCACGAGATCGGCCACAAGGGCAAGTATTTCGAGGTGCCGGGCTACGGCCTCACCGAGCCCTCGCCGCAGCGCACACCGGTTCTCTATCAAGCCGGCGCCTCCGGTCCGGGCAAGGCGTTTGCCGCAGCCCATGCCGAATGCATCTTCGTCGCCGCACCGACGAAATCGGTGCTCAAGGCCTATGTCGCCGATATTCGCCAGCGCATCGCCTCGGCCGGCCGCGATCCGAAGAAGGTCTATATCTATACGCTGGTCACCGTCATCACCGACGAGACCGAGGAAAAGGCGCAGAAGAAGTTCGAGGACTACAGGAGCTACGTCTCCTATGACGGCTCGCTGACCTTCATGTCCGGCTGGAGCGGCATCGATTTCGGCCAATATGCGCCCACGGACGTGGTCGAGAAGATCGAGACCAACGCCATCCATTCCTTCGTCGAGCACATTGCCGGCGGCGACAAGTCCTGGACCATCGACGAGCTCGCGCAGTTCGGCGGCATCGGTGGCATGGGCCCCGTCTTTGTCGGCTCGCCGGAGCGCATTGCCGATATCCTGCAGGAATGGGTGGCCGACACGGATGTCGACGGTTTCAACCTCGCCTATGCGGTGACGCCCGACAGCTTCGAGGACGTCGTTGCCCATATCGTGCCGGAATTGCAGAAACGCGATGCCTATCCGACGGCCTACAGGCAGGGTACATTGCGGGAAAAGCTGTTCGGCGAGGGACCCTATCTGCCGAAAACCCATCCGGCCGACGGCTACCGGGATATCGAAGCCGTGAAGCGGCGCGATGCCGAACGTGTTCCTGCGCTGAAATCGATCGGCGCGTAAAACAGTGTCAATGCCGATGTCCCTTCCGGACGTGACTGTGGACCAGAGCCATGCAACGCCCGTCGTCGCCATCATCGGCGGCGGCTTCACGGGGGCGGCCTGTGCCTATCATCTCGCAGGCAAGCTTGCCGGCGGTGCCGCTGGGATCGTCGTCTTCGAACCCCGGTCGGTGCTCGGTGGCGGCCTCGCCTATGATACGGATGAACGGGCGCACCGCATCAACGTGCCGGCGTCGCGCATGACGCTCGTGCCCGAGGACGGCGATCATTTTCAGCGCTGGCTCGAAAGCAGCGGCGCCCTTGCCGATGATCCGGACGCCATTACGCCAGATGGGCACGCCTTTGCGCGCCGCTTCGCCTTCGGCCGCTATGTCGCCGACAGCCTTGCTCCCCTTGTCGCCAGCGGCGCGATCGAGCATCGCCGCAGCCGTGTTCGGGCGCTGACAGGGTCTCCCGCCGGCCTCTGGAACATCGCGGCGGAAGACGGTTCGGTGCTGGAGGCCGATATCGTCGTTCTCGCGACGACGCACCCCAGCCCGCAGCCGCCTGCCGCTGTCGATCGTGTTCTTGCCGGCCATGCCGGTTACGTTCCCGATGCCACCGTGCCCGGCGCCCTCTCCGGCATCGGTGTGGAGGACAGGGTGCTGATCGTGGGAACGGGGCTGACGGCGGCCGATGTGATCGCAACGCTCGATGCCGGCGGCCATCGTGGGCTCATCACCGCCGTCTCGCGCCGCGGGCTTCGTTCGCGCGGGCACAATCTGTCCGCACAGGAACCGTCCGGCGATTTCCTCGATCCGCCCGCGTGCTCGGCGCGCGCCTTGCTTCGACGGGTCCGCAATACCCTCGCCGAAGCGCAGGCCGCAGGGGTGAGCTGGCACGCGGTTTTCGATCGGCTTCGTGGGCAGGGCGGCGATATCTGGCGCGCCTTGCCGGTCGCCGAGCGCCGGCGCCTCGTGCGTTTCCTGCGGCCCTATTGGGACGTGCACCGTTTCCGCATCGCGCCCCAGCTCGAAGCGGTCATCGACCGGCGTCTGGCGGATGGCACACTCGCTTTCCATGCAGCCGCCATATCGGTTGTGAACCGTTCGGCGGACGGCGGAATCGTCGTGGACTTTCGTGCCCGCCGTGGCGGGGAACCGTTCCAAAGGCAGGTCGACAGCGTGGTCATCACCACCGGCCCCGGCCACGTATCGGTGCTCTCAAGCCAGCCATTCCTGGCAAGCCTCGCCGAAGCGGGAAACTTGCAACCGGATGCTGTCGGCCTCGGTATCGCCGTCAATGAGCAAAGCCGCACCATCGGTGCGGGTGGGGACGCGGCAGAAACACTTTATGTCGCAGGCCCATTGGCACGCGGTACGTTCGGCGAACTAATGGGGCTGCCGCAAGTGACGGAGCATGCGGTTTTCGTTGCGGAGAATGTTGCGCAGACGGTACGGGCCGTCAGGGCCCGCAACCGGATATAAAAGCCCCGCGTTTGAAAACAGCGTGGCTTTTATGGTCCGAAAGACCTAACGCGGCAGATTGCGCGCGATGTGCGCCTCGAAGGCTTTCCCGAAATTGACCAGGAAATCGCGTGTGCCGTCGTTCGTCAACTGACCGGCCTCGTCGAACAATCCGCCGGTGCCGCCAATATAGGCCTCCGGCTGCCCAAGCACCGGCATGTTGAGAAAGCTCAGCGATTGGCGCAGATGATGATTGGCGCCGAAGCCGCCGATTGCGCCGATCGAGGTCGAGATGATCGCGGCCGGTTTACCAGCCAGCGCGCCCTGGCCATAGGGCCGCGACGCGACGTCGATGGCGTTCTTCAGCACGCCGGGAACCGAGCGATTGTATTCGGCAGTCACGAAAAGCACTGCATCGGCGGTCGAAATCGCGGTGCGGAACGTCGTCCAGTCCGCAGGTGGTGAGGCCTCGAGATCCTGGTTGAAATACGAGACAGCACCGATATCGAGAAAATCGAAGGTCAGGCTGGGCGTCAGTGCGGCAAAGGTCTTGGCTATCTTGCGGCTGAACGATTCCTTGCGGAGGCTGCCGACGAGAACTGCAACTGAGGTCATGGGAAACTCCAAAATGAATGGACGGCCGATCCTCGTCCTTCACCAGGGAAAACTCAACACGGAAGATGCGTCTCTCGCCGTCCGGCACAAGATATCGATAATCCGGGGCCGCGTTTGCGACCCCGGATCGTTTTGCGTGAGCAGAACCGCCCTGCCCGATGGTGGGTCTAGGCCCCGGCTCTTCCCTGCGCCGCTATCGTCAGTGCTGCACGGCCGGCACACCTTCCGCGTCGTCGGCCATTGTCGAACGGCCGTGCTGGACGAGCGGGCGGTTGCCCGCGAGGCGGCGCAGCAGGACGTAGAAGACCGGTGTCATGAAGATGCCGAAGAAGGTGACGCCGATCATGCCGGAGAAGACGGCGAGACCCATGGCGGCGCGCATTTCGGAACCCGCCCCCGTCGAGAGCACCAGCGGCACGACGCCCATGATGAAGGCCATGGAGGTCATGAGGATCGGCCGCAGGCGCAGGCGGCTGGCCTCGATCGCCGCCTGCATCGGCGTGCGTCCCTCGAATTCCAGTTCGCGGGCGAACTCGACGATCAGGATCGCGTTCTTCGCCGACAGTCCCACCAGCACCACGAGGCCGATCTGGGTGAAGACGTTGTTGTCGCCGCCCGTGTACCAGACGCCGGCAAGCGCCGCGAGCACGCCCATCGGCACGATCATGATGATGGCGATCGGCAGCGTCAGGCTCTCATACTGGGCGGCCAGCACGAGATAGACCAGCAACAGCGCGAGCGGGAAGACGTATATGCTCGAATTGCCGGCGAGGATCTGCTGGTAGGTCAGGTCCGTCCACTCGAAGTCGATGCCGGCGGGCAACGTCTCGGCAGCGATCTTTTCCACGGCCGCCTGGGCCTGGCCTGAAGAGAAGCCCGGCGCCGGCCCGCCGTTGATATCGGCGGCGAGGAAACCGTTGTAACGCGTGGTGCGCTCCGGTCCCGTCGTCGCGTCCACCTTCAGGAGCGCGGCGAGCGGGATCATCTCGCCGGATTGCGAGCGAACCTTCAGCTGGCCGATATCTTCCGGCTTGGCGCGGAAAGCGGAATCGGCCTGGACGCGCACGCTGTAGGTTCGGCCGAAGGCATTGAAGTCGTTGACATAGAGCGAGCCGAGATAGATCTGCAGCGTCTCGAACACATCCGTCACCCGCACGCCGAGCTGCTGGGCCTTGGCCCGGTCGAGATCGGCATAGAGCTGCGGCACGTTGATCTGGAAGCTGGAGAACAGGCCGGCCAGTTCCGGCGTCTGGTAGGCTTTTCCGAGGAAGGCCTGCGTCGCCTCGTTGAGCGCGCCGTAGCCGAGGCCCGCGCGGTCCTCGATCTGCAGCTTGAAACCGCCCGTCGTGCCGAGACCGTTGACCGGCGGCGGTGGGAACATGGCGATGAAGGCGTCCTGGATGCCGGCGAATTTCTGGTTGAGCTGCATGGCGATCGCGCCGCCGGAGAGCTCCGGCGTCTTGCGCTCCTCGAAATCGTCGAGCACGGCGAAGACGATGCCGGAGTTCGAGCCGATCGTGAAACCGTTGATCGACAGGCCGGGGAAGGCGATGGCATGGGCGACGCCGGGCTGCGCCAGCGTGATCTCGCTCATCTTCTTGATGACGTCTTCCGTGCGGTCGAGGGTGGCGCCATCGGGCAACTGGGCGAAGCCAACCAGATATTGCTTGTCCTGCGCCGGCACGAAGCCGCCCGGCACGGCGTTGAACACCGTGTAGGTGGCGCCGACGAGGGCGAGATAGATGATCATGACCAGCGACTTGCGTGTGACGAGCCCGCCGATGGTGCGGCCATAGCCGTTGCCGGCAGCGTTGAAGGCCCGGTTGAAGCCGCGGAAGAACCAGCCGAACAGGCTGTCCATGAGGCGCGTCAGCCAGTCCTTCGGCGCATGGTGATCCTTCAGAAGAAGGGCGGCCAGCGCCGGCGACAGCGTCAGCGAATTGATCGCCGAGATGACCGTCGAGATGGCGATGGTCAGGGCGAACTGGCGGTAGAACTGGCCTGAAAGGCCGCTGATGAAGGCGAGCGGCACGAAGACGGCGACGAGCACGAGCGCGATGGCGATGATCGGGCCGGAGACTTCCCGCATGGCGCGGTAGGTCGCCTCGCGCGGGGAAAGGCCGTTTTCGATGTTGCGCTCGACGTTTTCGACGACGACGATCGCGTCGTCCACCACGATGCCGATGGCGAGCACGAGGCCGAACAGTGTCAGCGCATTCACCGAGAAGCCGAAGGCATACATGACGGCGAAGGTGCCGATGATCGAGACGGGCACGGCGAGCAGCGGAATGATCGAGGCGCGCCAGGTCTGGAGGAAGACGATGACGACGAGCACGACGAGCGCGATGGCTTCGAGCAAGGTATCGACGACCTTGTCGATGGAGGCGCGCACGAATTCCGTCGTGTCGTAGACGATTTCGTATTTCACGCCGTCGGGCATGGCGAGCTGGAGCTGGTCCATGGTCGCGCGCACGTTGTCGGCGATCTCGATGGCGTTGGAACCGGGGGCCTGAAGCACGGCGATGGCGACGGCTGGCTGGCCGTCCAGCAGCGAGCGCAGCGTGTAGTCGGCCGCCCCCATCTCGACGCGGGCGACGTCCCGCAGGCGGGTGATCTCGCCGGATGCGCCCGTCTTGACGATGATGTTGCCGAACTCTTCCGGCGTGCGCAGGCGGCCCTGGGCGTTGACGTTGAGCTGGAGGTTCACCTCGTTGGGTGTCGGGGACGCGCCGATGATGCCGGCGGCGGCCTGCACGTTCTGTTCACGGATCGCGTTGCTGATGTCGCTGGCGGCCAGCGCATGTTCGGCCGCCTTCTGCGGATCGATCCACACGCGCATCGCATAGTCGCCGGCACCGAAGACCTGGACCTGGCCGGCGCCTTCGATGCGGGCAAGGCGGTCCTTGATGTTGAGCGTGGCGTAGTTGCGCAGATAGGTCACGTCATAGCGGTCGGTCGTCGAGACGAGATTGACCACCATGATGAAGTCGGGCGAACTCTTGACGGTCGTGACGCCGAGCGCGCGCACCTCCGCCGGCAGGCGCGGTTCGGCCTGCGACACGCGGTTCTGCACGAGCTGCTGGGCCTTGTCCGGATCCGTGCCGAGCTTGAAGGTGACGGTCAGCGTCAGCACGCCGTCCGACGTCGCCTGGCTGTTCATGTAGAGCATGTCCTCGACGCCGTTGATCTGCTCTTCGAGCGGGGTCGCGACGGTCTCGGAAATGACGACGGGATTGGCGCCCGGATAGACGGCGCGTACCACGATGGAGGGCGGCACAACCTCGGGATATTCGGAAATCGGCAGCGAGCGCATGCCGATCAGGCCAGCGACCACGATGAGGATCGACAGCACCCCGGCAAAGACCGGGCGATCGATGAAGAAACGGGAGATGTTCATTGCGGCACCCTCTCCAGGATGAAATTCGGACGAACGGTCCTGTCCGGCGGGCAAGGCACCGCCGGTGGACATTGATTTGCTTGGGTTATGGGGCAGGGCGCGTCAGCGCCCCGCCGGCCTCCGTTACTTCACGGAGGCGACGCTTTCCTGTTCCTGCGGATCGACCACGACGCCGGGGCGCACACGCTGCAGGCCGTTGACGACGACCTTGTCGCCATTGGCCAGCCCGCTTTCGACGATGCGCTCGCCGCCCGAAAGGCTGCCGAGCACGATCGGCCGGTAGGTGACCTTGTTGTCCTTGTCGACGACGAAGACGAACTTCTTGTCTTGGTCGGTGCCGACGGCCTTTTCGCTGACGAGGATCTTGCTCTCGGGCTTCGGCTCACCCATGCGGATGCGCACGAACTGGCCGGGGATCAGCCTGCCGCCCGGATTGTCGAGGACGGCGCGCACCGTGATGGTGCCGCTTGCCGCGTCCACCTCGTTGCCGATGAGCTGGAGCTTGCCGTGGATCGGCGTACCCTCGTCGGCGAGCGTGCCGACTTCGACCGGAATCTGCTCGATCGGCTGAAGCGCGCCTTCGGAGGCGGGGAGCGCCGCGAGGGCTGCGGCGACCGTCTCTTCGCTGACATTGAAGCCGGCATAGATCGGGTCGACGGAGACCAGCGTCGTCAGGGCCGGGGAGGCCGAACCGCCGGCGACGAGGTTGCCGGTGGTGATCTCCACCTTGCCGACGCGGCCGGAAACCGGCGCGCGAACCTCGGTATAGCTGAGCTCCAGCTTGGCGGCGTCGAGTGCGGCCTGCGCCGTCTTGAGGCTCGCCTCAGCTTCGGAGAGCGCGTTCTGGCGCTGGTCGATATCGCTCTGCGAGACGCTGTTGCTCTGGGCGAGGCGTTCGCCGCGCTCGAGCTGGGTCTTGGCGAGTTTGACGCGGGCCTCGGCCGAGGCATATTGCCCCTCGGCCTGCGTGACCGCAGTCTGGAAAGGCTGCGGATCGATCGTGAAAAGCAGGTCGCCGGCCTTCACCAGCGCGCCCTCGCGAAAGTCGACGGACTGGATGGCGCCGGCGACGCGCGAACGGATCTGCACGCGGTCTATGGCTTCCAGGCGGCCGGAAAACTCCTGCCAGGTCACGACATTCTTGTTCTCGACCACTGCGACGGTGACCGGCACGGCCGGCACTTCGGCCGTCGCCGCAGCTTCGGCCTTAGCGGGCTTGCTTGGAACCTGAACCATCAGAGCCGCGCCAAAAATGGACGCGAGCAATCCCAGGCCGGTGCCCGTGAGGGCCCAGCGTTTGCGCTTCGATAACATTGTTTTCTCCTTGTGGCCTCAGGCCACGCTATGCTTTGGGTTCCGTAAAATCAGTGAATGCTAATATTTTGAACAAAACCGGAAAACTGGCTGGCAAGGCTGCTGGCCCAGGGCCCGGTTCCATTGGATGTCCCGCTGTAGATCATCGGCCAGCCTGTTCCCGCGGGAAGGACATGCTGCTGAACCTTGACGCCGGCCTGAGAGAGGCGATCGGCGTAACCCAGCGCCTCGTCGTGCAGCGGATCGTCCGCGGCCGTCAGCACGAGCGCCGGGGCAAGACCGGAAAGACGCGAACACAGGCAGGGTGCGGCATAGGGGTGGCACACACCGCCGCTGAGATAGTGACTCCAACCATCCGCCCAGCGCTGGCGCATGCCGATGGCGTCTGCCTCGCGGAAGGAGCGGCTGGCCATGAAGGGATCGAGCAGCGGCGAAAGCAGGACCTGGCCGTCGAGTTCGTCGGCGAAGTGGTCGCGCGCCTTGAGCGCCACGCCGGCCGCGATGTTGCCGCCGGCCTCCTCGCCGCCGATCAGGAGCGGCGACTTGCGGTCGCCGAGGCCGGCGCGCTTCTTGGCGAGATAGGAGAAGATCGAAAAGCCGACTTCCAGCGGCTTCGGAAAGATGCCGCCGCCGAGCGCATTATAGTCCGGCACGGCGACGATGGCGCCGGTCGAGGCGATGCATTCGGCAAGCGGGCAATGCTTGAGCCCGGTTTCCGTGAAGGCGCCGCCGTGGAAATAGAGCAGGACAGGCGCGCCCTTTGCATATTCGGCGCCCTGATAGACGCGCACCGACACGGGGCCGATGGCCACCTTGTCGAACGTCACATCCTTGATCTCTACCGGCATCGATTTTGTCCTGTGGGCCGCTTGGAAATAAGCTGGTCCCTCACCATTTATATCGTCAGTCATTTTGCCCGGATAAGTGTGGTAAAACGGATTTCACTGTCCAAAATTTCGAACAATCATAGCTTCCAATGTGGGAATGTTCCATGGATCAGCTTTCTGCGATGCGCGTCTTCCTCCGGGTGGTGGAGACGGGTAGCTTCACCGGCGCTTCCGCCGCGCTCGGCATGCCCAAGGCAACCGTCAGCAACCTGATCCAGAATCTCGAAACGCATCTTCAGACCAAACTGCTCAACCGCACCACGCGCCGGGTGATGGTGACGACGGACGGGGCGCTTTATTACGAGCGGGCAAACCAGATCGTCACCGAAATCGACGAACTGGACGGCAGCCTGTCGCATTCCCGCATGAGCCCGAGCGGGCGCCTGCGCGTGGAAATGTCAGGCGCTTTCGCAGACCTGCTGATCATTCCCGAACTCAATCATTTCCATGAGAAATATCCCGATATCAACATCGATCTCGGGGTGGGCGACCGCACCGTGGATTATCTGGCGGAGAATGTCGACTGTGCGCTGCGCGCGGGATCACCGGGCAATGCCTCGCTGATCGCGCGTCGTGTTGGGGAGATGGGCCTGGTGGCCTGTGCTGCGCCCGCCTATATCGAACGCTTCGGCATGCCCGAGCATCCCTCCGACTTGGAGGCGGCGCATCACTGCGTGAACTACTTCCTGGCACAGATCAACCGAATCATGCCCTTCGAATTCACGCGGGATGGCGAGACGCTGGAGATCAATAGCCGCTACATTCTCTCGGTCAACGATGCGCGCAGCTATCTGGCCGCAGCGCTGTCCGGGCTTGGTGTCGCGCCGCTCGCCTGTTTCATGGCGCGCGAACCCATTGCCAGAGGCCAGCTCGTCCCGGTGCTGCCCGACTGGCATATCGAGCCCGTCCCGCTCTACATCGTCTATCCGCCGAACCGCCACCTCAGCAACAAGGTACGCGTCTTTGTTGACTGGGTCGTGCGGCTTTTGGCAAGAACCGAGCTGACCGGCGCGGGCAAATCCTGACGAGTCACGCTTCGACGGCGGCGACCAGGCGTTTGCAGGCGCCGATGAGGTCCGGTTCGGAGAGCAGCGCACCGCCGATCAGATACATCACGTCTTTGCCGTAGGCGTCGCGCATTTCGGGCAGGCGGGCAAAGGTCATGCCGCCGCCGGGTGCGGCGACGATGGCCTTCGGGCCGCCCATGTCCATGGCGCAGGCCGTTGCGATCGACTGGCATTCTTCGCGCGTGAAGCCGAAGCGCCCGCCGAAATTCGGATAGACCACGGCATCGGCGCCCATCAGGCGGTGCAGCGTGCCGAAGAAGGCGCGGTGCGAGAAGCCGCAATCGGGCGAGACGACATTGGCGCCGGAAAAGGCCGGGTGCGAGACGATCGGCAGCGAAAAATCCGGATCGGCGGCGAGCGTGCGCACGATGTCGTAACCGGCGAGCGCCGGCGCGATCATGACGCCGCCTGCGCCAAGCTCCTGCGCCTGCTTCGCGCGCTCGACGATCGCGGTGGCGGGCCCGGTGATGTTGGGCACGAAACTCGTTTTGCCGCCGCTCTTGGCATTGGCTTCGCCGACCGCTTCGATGCAGGCCTTCAGCCGTTCGTCGAAGGGCGCCGTCTTCTGGTCGACGAGACCGTGGTCGTCCTTCACGAAATGCATGCCGCCCAGCGCGAAATCATGGGCGAGGCGGGCAAGGGCTGCGGTCGTAAGACCAACCGGCTTGATGGCCGACATCAGAAGCGGCTTTTCGCCGATGCCGGCGCGGGCGCGCAGGCCGGCAATACCGTGGCGCGGCCCCGTGCAGAGGGCGAGCAGGCCGGGTGAGAGGCCGATATCCTCCACCTTGAGCCCCGGCTTGATGGAACTGTTGCCGAAGACGATGTTGAGGAATTGCAGGAAATCGCCGCCGACATCGTCTTCCGAATAGGAGATCGTGGCGAGAAAACCCTGTCGGTCCTCGGTATCCCTCTGCAGGCTTTCCAGGCGACCGAGGATTTCGTCCTCGACATAACCTTTCGGCACGACATTACGCGGAATTTCCACGGTCTGTTCCAGCGCGATGTCGAGCGCGCGTGCCTTGGCTTCCGCCTCGTCGGCGGCGCGCACGAAATAGGTGACCGTGAAACGCGCCGCCATCAGAGCGCCTCGGCCTTCTGCGCGGAATGCACATGGTCGAGACGGACCTCTGCCAGTTCCTCGTCGCCAATGGTGAGTTGCTTGCCGACGAGGCTTTCGATCGCCGCGACGAGCGCGCCGGCATCAAGGCCGTATTTCTTCATGAGATAAGGCTTCGAAGCCCCATGCGCGAAGGTGTCGTTGAGGCCGAGGCGCTTGAGGCGGACGCCGAGCCCTTCCTCCGCCAGGATTTCCGCGACCAGCGAGCCGAGGCCGCCGACGATCGTGTGGTTCTCCAGCGTGACCACGCCCTTCTTGCCGCGTGCGGCTTTCAGCAGGCCATCCCTATCGAAGGGTTTCAGCGTCGAGGCATGAAGATGGTGGACGCCGATGCCGCGTGCCGCGATCGGCCCCGTTGCGCGCAATGCCTCTTCGGTACAGACGCCGGAGGAGACGACGAGGATGTCATCCCCTTCCGAGAGCGTGCGCAGTTTGTTGAATTCGAAAGGCGTAGAGAACAGGCGGGGTACCTCGCCGCGCAGGATGCGAACATAGACGGGTCCGTCGATGCTGTCTGCGACCTCCAGCACGGTCTCGACTTCCGTCGCATCGCCCGTTTCGAGGATCGTCATGTTCGGCACGGCGCGTAGCACCGCGATGTCCTCGATGGCCTGATGCGTGATGCCCCCCGGCGTGGTGATACCGGGCAGAAAGCCCATCAGCCGGACCTTGCGGTTGGAATAGGCGATCGAGTTGATCAGCTGGTCATAGGGCCGGCGATAGAGGAAGACCGAGAAGGTATGGATGAACGGCCGGAACCCCTGCATGGCAAGGCCGCCGGCAAAGGACAGCATGTTCTGCTCGGCCATGCCGAGCGACAGGAACTGTTCCGGATGCCGGTCGCGAAAACCGTCGACCTCGCAGGAGGAGGTGAGGTCGGCCGACAGGCAAAGAACTTCAGGGCGTGCGGTGGCGAAGGCCTCGAAAGCTCTGGCATAGGGACGGTTGACGATTTCGACCATGGTCAGGCCCCTTCCATCGCGGTGAGATCGATGCCGAGTTCGACGGCGAGCGCGGCCTGCATTTCCAGCCGCTCCTCCGCGCTCTTGAAACGCACATAGTGCAGGCGCGGGAAACGCTTCTTCAGGAAATCCATGCCCTGATAGGGCGAGGTGTTGGCGAGGATGACGAGCGGTTTGCCGGCTTCGGCACTTTCCGCCGCAGCACGCAGCGCGCCGAGATCATGGCCATCCACCGAGCGGCAGGTCACGCCGAAGGCGGCGACACGCGCGGCAAGATCGCCGAGATCGAGCACCGAGGACATGGCCCCGTCGCATTGCTGGCGGTTCACATCGACGATGACGCGGATATTGTCGATCCTGTGATAGCTCATCGCCGCAAGGCATTCCCAGGTCTGACCCTCCTGGAATTCGCCGTCGGACATATAGACCCAGACCTTGCCGGGCTCCTTTTTGCGCAGCCGCGCCCAGGCGACACCGGAGGCCATGGAAAGGCCCTGTGCGAGCGAGCCCGTCGTCACTTCCATGCCGGGGCTGTGCTCGGCGCCGATCATCTCGACCGAGCCGCCATCCTTGTTGAAATGGTCGAGCGCATGGTCGTCCATGCGGCCGGTCTCGATCAATGCGGAATAGATGACGAGCGCGTAATGGGCGGGCGAGATGAAGAAGCGGTCGTATTCAGGGCCGATGGGGCCGTGGTAGCCGGCGCCGGTGAAGGCATCCGGATTGTGCGCCGAGGGCACGCCGCGGAACGGCAGCGGCACCTTCGGCAATGTCGGTTCGCCGAGCTTCAGCACTTCGTTATAGAGCAGCGCAAGGCTTTCAGCGGCCGAGCAGGCCTGGCTGAGATAACCGCCATTGTGCTTCATTGTGTGGAAGAACACGCGGCGGCGGATGCCGAGCGCGATTTCCTCGGTGGTTTTCTGGTTCGGCAGGCTCATCGTCTCAGCTCCGTTCCGGGAAGAGCGCCTTCAGGCCCTCGGGCGAGGGCGTGGCGATGCCGCGCTCGGTGATGAGGCCGGTGATGAGGCGGGCGGGCGTCACGTCGAAGGCGGGGTTGGCGGCGGGGCTGCCTTCCGGCGAGATGCGGACGCTCGCAATCGAGCCATCGGCGGCGCGGCCCTGCACGAAGCTCACTTCATCGGGGGTGCGCTCCTCGATCGGAATTTCCTTGACGCCGTCATGCACCGTCCAGTCGATAGTGGGTGAAGGCAGCGCCACGTAGAACGGTACGCCATTGTCGCGCGCGGCGAGCGCCTTCAGATAAGTGCCGATCTTGTTGCAGACGTCGCCGTTCGCCGTGGTGCGGTCGGTGCCGACGATCACCATGTCGATATCGCCATGCTGCATCAGGTGGCCGCCGGCATTGTCGACGATCAGCGTGTGCGGCACGCCGTGGCCATTCATTTCCCAGGCGGTGAGATAGGCGCCCTGGTTGCGCGGCCTCGTTTCGTCGACATAGACATGGACCGGAATACCCGCCTCGACGGCCATATAGATCGGTGCGGTCGCGGTGCCGTAGTCGACGGTTGCAAGCCAGCCGGCATTGCAATGGGTAAGGATGCGCACCGGCTCGCCCGGCTTCTTGCCGGCGGCGATCTTGCGGATCACATCGAGGCCGTTGGCGCCGATGGCGCGGTTGAGCTCGATATCCTCTTCCGCAATCTCGGCAGCGCGCGCATAGGCGGCGTCCACGCGCTCACTTTCCGGCAGCGGGCTGAGATGTTCGCGCATCGCATTCAGCGCCCAGCGCAGGTTGATGGCGGTCGGGCGCGTTTCGTTCAACTCCTCCCAGACCGCATCGAGATGCGAATCGGAAGCGTCCTTGGCCATAGCGATAGCGACGCCATAGGCGGCGGTGACGCCGATGAGCGGCGCGCCGCGCACCCACATGTCTCTGATGGCGATGGCGACATCGGCGACGGTTTTCAGCGTGACGACGCGGAATTCGTGCGGCAGCCAGCGCTGGTCGATGATATCGACGGCGCGACCGTCCTCGTTCAGCCAGATCGTATGGTAGTGGCGGTCTCCGACTTTCACGCGAGGATCTCCTTTTCAAGCCGCTCCACCGTCTCGCGGATATCGCGGAGGCTGTGGATGCGCTGCCGGTTGACGGCGAGGTGACGCCCGAGCTTCAAGGCCTTGCTTTCGCAGGGCGCGCGGCGGTCGGGGTCGGCGATGGTTTCGAAATCGGCATTGTGGGCAAGGCCGAGGATGCGGCGATGGATCTCGATGCCGGCAAAGCCCAGCATCTCGCGCCAGATCTCGTCGATGACGATGTTGAGCGCCTGCTCGGCGGCGAGCGGGTCGTTGCGGTCCTCGAAGAGGCTGGCCTGGTAGAGGATGCCCTTGCGCTCGGTGCGCCAGAGATGGGCAAATTCCGCGCGGAACGTCTCCCACAGCGTATCGATCGTGTCGAGCAGGTAGGCGCGCATGCCGTCGCGCGCGCCTGACGATGCCTCGTGGCCGGCCTGCGAGAAATAGCTCATCCAGAAATTGGCGATCAGCATGCCGACGTCGAAGCTGATCGGGCCATAGAAGGCGAATTCCGGGTCGATGACGCGGGTCTCGTCATCCGTCACCATGACGGAACCGGTGTGCAGGTCGCCGTGGCAGAGCGTTTCGGCCTTGGCGGAGAAGAGGTGCTTCAGCCGCTGCGCCTCCACCTTGAGATCGCGGTCGGCGCGCAGTTCGGCGACGATGGGGTCGAGCTGCGGGGTGGTGTGGCGGTTGAGCGCGGCCTCGAAATAGGGATCGGAGAAGACGAGGTTTTCCGTGATGTCGCAAAGCTCGACATTGTCGGAAAACAGCGCGACATCCGCCTTCTTCTCGCGCGTGACCATGGAAAGGTCGGAGCCGCGAAAGAGGGTGCGGGCGACGAAGAGGCCGAGGTCGCGGCCGATGTCAGGCAGTTCGCGCCCGTCGATCAGCGCGCGGCGCAGGATGACATGCGGCGTCAGGAATTCCATGACGATGATGGCCTGCGCCTCGTCGAAGAACAGGACCTCCGGCACCATACCGGGATCGCGCGCGCCCTGACGCTTCAGCGCGTGATACTCGAAGAACGAGCGCTTGAGCGGCAGCGGCCAGCTCTCGCCGACGAGGCGCACATACGGCAGCGCCTGCTTGACGATGACGGCGCCCGTTTCGCCCGTGACGATGAAGACCAGATTGAGGTTGCCGTCACCGACTTCCTTGACCGTCCAGCGCGACGTATCACGGCCGATCTTCTCGGTGAGGGCGGCGTTGCTGCCAAGCCTTTCCGGCAATGTCTCGGCGCTCAGCGCCTCGAAGACGGGACTGTTCATGATGTTCTCCTCCTGCGCATGGGGCGGTCGCCTCCGCTTGCCGCCATGCCGTTCTTGCCCACAGCTAAGGCATCATTCTGTCAAATGTCAACGGCCTTGACATTTGATGAGAGCCTATCCTAACGTGGCGTCATTGGGAGGCGGAAATGAGCGAACAGGCAGTGTTTCGCATTGAGGGCGTGCGCAAATCCTTTGGGCCGGTCACGGTTCTCCAGGGTGTGGACCTCGACCTCAAGGCAGGCGCAGTGACGGTTTTGATGGGTGCCAACGGTGCCGGCAAATCCACGCTCGTGCGCATCCTCTCCGGCGTTTACACGCGGGACGCAGGCACGATCACGCTGGCGGGTGCCGCCTTCGATCCGGCGACGCCGGCCGAGGCGATCCGCGCCGGTGTCGTCACCGTGCACCAGAACATCAATGACGGCGTCGTCGCCGATCTCGACGTCGCGACCAACCTGACGCTCGACCGGCTGAACGGGCGCGGCGCGCGGCTGTTCTTCAATCCGCGGCGGGTGCGCCGCGAGGCGGCGGCCGTCGCCTCGCGCATGGGCCTTGCCATCGATCTCACAGCCAACATCAACGACCTGACGCTCGCCGACCGCCAGATGGTGGCGATCGCGCGGGCCATGGCGCATGAGCCGAAGGTGCTGATCCTCGACGAACCGACCTCGTCGCTGTCGAGCGCGGAAGCCGATCGCCTGTTCGATCTCGTCGATCGCCTCAAGGTGCGCGGCGTCGCCATTCTCTATATATCGCACCGCATGTCGGATATCCGCCGCCTCGCCGACAGCATCCTCGCTCTGCGCGACGGCCGCATTACCGGCCGTTTCGAAGGGCTCGAGCTCGATTACGAAGGCGCGGTCAATGCCATGCTCGGCCGAAAGGTCTCCGCCGGCGAGGTCGCGGTGCGCGCGGCCGGCCGCCCGGTGTTCAGCGTGCGCGGCCTGAAACTGTCCGAACAGACGCGGCCCTTCGATTTCGATCTCGGCGATGGCGAGATCGTCGCCGTCACCGGCCTTGTCGGCGTCGGCAAGACGGCGCTCGCCGAAACGCTGTTTGGTGCCCGCGCACCGGCGGCCGGTGAGATGACGCTGGACGGCAAGCGTTATGCGCCGAAGACGACGGGCCAGGCGATTGCCCAGGGCGTCTTCCTCGTCGCCAAGGACCGCGCGATCAGCGGCATCGTGCCGGATTTCAATATTTACGAGAATATCAGCCTGCCGTTCCTGCGCCGGCTGTCGTCCCTTGGCATTGCCAGCCGTCGGGCGGAGAAAGCCAAGGCGCGCCGGCAGATCGCCGAACTCGGCGTCGTCTGCCGCAGCGAGCGCGACGAGATGCAGACGCTGTCGGGCGGCAACCAGCAGAAGGTCATGGTCGGGCGCTGGTTGTCCGAGCCGTCGCGCCTGCTGATCCTCGACGAACCCTTCCAGGGCGTCGACATTGCCGCCCGCCGCGACATCGGCGCGAAACTGCGCGCGTCCGCCGCCGGGCGCAGCACCATTCTTTTCCTGACGGAACTCGACGAGGCCTTCGAGGTCGCCGACCGCATCCTGGTGATGTCGGAACAGACCATCGTCGGCGAGCACCGCAATGCCGACATCGATGTCGAGCGGCTGCTCTCGCAGATCGCCGGGCAATTCTATCAACAGGTCAGTGCATGATGACGAGCGAACAGAGCAATTCCACCGGCGCCGTCCCGCCGGCCGCCTTCAACATCCGGGAAACCGCGATCAAATACGGCTTCCTCGTGCTGCTCGCCGGCATGGTGCTCTATTTCTCGGTGGTGACCGGCGGCTTCGCCTCACCGCAGAGCGCGGTGTTCATTCTGCAATCCGTGTCGATCACGGGCATTCTGGCGCTCGGCGTCACCGCGACGCTCGTCGTCGGCGGTTTCGACCTTTCCATCGGCTCCGTCGCCACCACGGCCATGATGGCCTCGTCCTATGTGATGGTGGTGATGGGCGGCGACGCGCTGACGGCGACGCTGGTCTGCCTTGCCGTCGGCGTGCTCGTCGGCCTGATCAATGGCATCATCATCGTCTATATGCGCGTGCCGGATCTTCTGGCGACGCTCGGCATGATGTTCCTGCTGCTCGGCCTCCAGCGCATCCCGACCGAGGGGCGCTCGATTGCCACCGGCATGACGCTGCCCGACGGATCGACGGCGACCGGCGCTTTCAGCCCGGCCTTTCTGGCGCTCGGCCGCCACCGTTTCGATCTGATCCTGCCCAATCTCGTGCCTGTCTCTGTGGTGGTGCTGATCGTGCTCGCCATCGTCATCTGGTTCTTCCTCGAATATACCCGCTTCGGCCGCATGATGTATGCCGTCGGCTCCAACGAGCGGGCGGCGAGCCTCGCCGGTGCGCCGGTCAATGCCTACAAGATCTCGGCCTATATCATCTCCGGCGTCTTCGCCTCGATCGGCGGTATCCTGCTCGCCGCCCGCCTCGGGCGTGGCGATATCGCCTCGGGCAACAACCTGCTGCTCGATGCCGTCGCGGCCGCGCTCATCGGTTTCGCCGTTCTCGGCGCCGCCAAGCCCAACGCCTTCGG
The DNA here is from genome assembly GCF_049199905.1 of Shinella sp. M27. Taxonomy (NCBI): domain Bacteria; kingdom Pseudomonadati; phylum Pseudomonadota; class Alphaproteobacteria; order Hyphomicrobiales; family Rhizobiaceae; genus Shinella; species Shinella sp. M27. The sequence continues at coordinate 716 of NZ_JBLZPK010000051.1, read as the reverse complement.
CACGGCCATCGGCGCGCTCTTCGTCGGCATCCTGCTTCAGGGCCTGACGATGATGAACGCGCCTTACTATACCCAGGATTTCGTCAAGGGCGCCGTGCTCGTCATCGCCCTGATCTTCACCTTTGCGCTCTCGAAAAGAGGCAAACGCTGAGGGGGAGCCTCGGCGGATAACCAAAGTTCACCAGTGGAGGAGACTGACATGAATTTTACGCGTAGAACCCTGGGCAAGCTGACGCTCGGGCTGATGGCCGCGGCATCGTTTGCCGTGCCGTCCTTTGCGGCGGATATGCCCAAGCCGTTCGACAAGCCCGGCGACGTGAAGATCGCGCTCGTGCGCTATCTCTCGACCGGCGACTTCTTCCAGTCGTACCTCGCCGGCGTGGAAGCGCAGGCCAAGGCGCTCGGCGTCCAGCTGCAGGTCTTCGACAGCCGCCAGGACGCGGCCCTCCAGGCCGACATGGTCGACCAGGCCATCGCGCTCGGCGTGCAGGGCATCATCATCCAGCACGGCCTGACGGAATCCATGAAGGAAGCCGCCCAGCGTGCGGTCGATGCCGGCATCAAGGTCGTCGCCTTCGACGTCAATGTCGAAAACGACAAGATCCCGCAGGTCGAGCAGTCGGACCGTGACCTCGCCCGCCTCGCCCTCGAACAGGCGATCAAGGACAATGGCGAAAGCTTCAAGGCCGGTTACGTCTATGTCGCCGGCATCGCGC
>NZ_JBLZPK010000050.1:8034-13000 GCF_049199905.1 Shinella sp. M27 | reverse complement strand
CGACGCGGCCGTGCAGGATGGCGGCATCGGCCGTTTCCAGCGCCACATCCGTGCCACCGCCCATGGCGATGCCGACATCGGCGGCGGCGAGTGCCGGGGCGTCGTTGATGCCGTCGCCGATCTTCCCGACCACGAAACCTTCGCGCTGGAGCTCGCCGACGATGCGCTGCTTGTCCTCCGGCATCAGCTCGGCACGCACCTCGATACCGAGTTCGGCGCCGACGGCCTTGGCCGTGCGGGCATTGTCGCCGGTCAGCATGATCGTCTTGATGCCGAGATCCTTCAGCGCCTTGAGGCCTGCGGCGGCATCCGCACGCGGCTCGTCGCGCATGGCGATGGCGCCGGCCAGCACGCCGTCGACGATCAGCATGGAGACGGTCTTGCCGTCGTCGTTGAGCGCGGTGGTGGTTGCCTGCACCTCTGCAGACAGGGCGACACGCTCGGAAGCGGCCTTCGGCGAGGCGAGGAAGATTTCCTTGCCCTCGACAATGGCCGTTACCCCCTTGCCGCCAAGTGCGCGCGATCCGGTGGCGACCGGCGCCACGATGCCGTCTTCGGCGGCCTTGGCAAGGATCGCAAGCGCCAGTGGATGGCTGGAGCCGGCTTCCAGTGCTGCGGAAAGGTGCAGCACCTCTTGCGCCGAGGCAGAGAAGGCAACGATATCGGTCACCTTGGGCTTGCCTTCGGTCAGCGTGCCGGTCTTGTCGAAGGCGATGGCCGTCAGTTTGCCGAGGCCTTCCAGCACTGCGCCGCCCTTCATCAGCAGGCCGCGGCGGGCGCCGGCGGAGAGCGATGCCGCGATGGCGGCGGGCGTCGAGATGACCAGCGCGCAGGGGCAGCCGATCAGGAGCACGGCGAGGCCCTTATAGACCCACTCGCTCCAGATGCCGCCGAAGAACAGCGGCGGGATGATCGCGACGAGGGCCGCGACGACGACCACGCCGGGCGTGTAATATTTCGAGAAGCGGTCGATGAAGCGCTCGGTCGGCGCCTTGGATTCCTGGGCTTCCTCGACCAGCTTGATGACGCGGGCAATCGTATTATCAGCCGCAGCCGCCGTGACGCGCACGCGCAAAGCCGCATCGCCATTGACCGTGCCGGCAAAGACCGCGTCGCCAACCTCCTTGCGCACCGGCGTGCTCTCGCCCGTCACGGGCGCTTCGTCGATGGCGCTTTCGCCTTCGATGATCGTGCCATCGGCGGAAATGCGGTCGCCGGGGCGCACGAGGATGACGGCACCGACGGCAAGCGATTCGGCCGGGACTTCCTTCGTGCGGCCGTCTTCATCGAGCAGCGCCGTCTTCGGCACCAGCGTGGAAAGCGAGCGGATACTGTCGCGCGCCTTGCCGGCGGCAACGCCCTCCAGCAATTCACCGACGAGGAAGAGGAAGACGACCATCGCCGCCTCCTCCGTCGCGTTGATGACGACGGCGCCGACGGCGGCGATGGTCATCAGCATCTCGATGGAGAACGGCGTGCCGGCCAGCGCCGCCATGACGGCGCGGCGCGCAATCGGCAGCAGGCCGACCACCATGGCGACGATGAAGGCATAGGTTTCGATGGCCGGAAAGAGATGGCCCACGGCATAGGCGACGACGAGTGCTGCACCAGCAAGAATGGTCAGCCGCCCCTTCTTGCCCTTCCACCAAGGACCCTCGGACGGGCCATGATCATGGCCATGCAGGCCTTCGATGGCCGCCGTCTTCGGTGCATCGTGGTCATGACCGGCATGATCATGATGGTCGTGCCCGTGATCATTGTTATGGCCGTGGTCATGATTGCAGTTCGGACCGTGCTCATGCTTGGCCGCCGGCTTTTCGGCCACTGCGCCGGCCGGCGTCACCGCATAACCGAGGCCGGAGACTTTTTTGCGGATCGCCTCCAGATCGCTTTCCGCATCGTGCTGCACGCGCATCGTGCCCGCCGTCACCGAAACGGAAACGTCTGATACACCGGGCATGCGGCGCACGGCCGTATCGATCTTGCTGGCGCAGGAGGCGCAATCCATGCCCTCCACGCGGAAACGGGTCTCTTTCACATCAGCCATCGCACAATCCTCTTTAGTCTCATGAAATGGTTCTACGACCTCTAGCGACTAGAGGTGCAAGAGCGATTTCAAGAAATTTTCGAACAAAAGGACGCATTGAAATTGCCGGCGGCCCTGTGCTAGGGAGCGCCCCATTGAATGCAGGTTTCATCTGCTGGTTGGGGAGGACGCCATGGCTTGGCAAACCCTCTTCCAATCGGGGATGGGCTCGGATGCCCCCCGAACGGAAGAACGCTACTCGATGCGCGCCCTCGTGGCCCGCTCTGGCTTTTACGCCGTCAGGCTGGCTGCGCCGTTGCGCCGTCCGGTGAAGACACCGCGCCTGCCCAATCTCTTCCTTGAGCGTTATCGCGACCGGGGTAACAGCGCCAAAGCGCTGTCACATCGCCGTGTCCGCACGACGATACCGTAACAGCGGCTTTTCCCCTTTTTCGAGCCACGCGGAGCGGGCGGTTTGCGCCTCCCCTCATCCGCGTTCCTATCGCGTTGCCGGCTGTTTCGCCGATGGCCGTTCCACCACAGCAGACAGGTTCCTGATGTCCCTCACCACGCCCTATTACCTGATCGATAAGTCGAAGCTCCTCGCCAACATGGAGAAGATCGCGCGTCTTCGCGAACTCTCCGGCGCCAAGGCGCTTCTGGCGCTGAAATGCTTTGCGACCTGGTCGGTCTTCGATTTCATGCGGGACTACATGGACGGTACCACCTCCTCCTCGCTCAACGAGGTGCGCCTCGGCCACGAGCGTTTCGGCAAGGAGACGCATGCCTATTCCGTCGCCTATGCGGATTACGAGATCGACGAGGTCGTCAGCCACGCCGACAAGATCATCTTCAATTCCATCGGCCAGCTCGACCGTTTCGCCGACAAGGCCTCCGGCATCGTGCGCGGCCTTCGCCTCAATCCCGGCATTTCCTCCTCGACTTTCGACCTCGCAGACCCCGCCCGCCCCTACTCGCGGCTCGGCGAATGGGATGTGAAGCAGGTCGAGCCGGTCATGGACCGCATCTCCGGCTTCATGATCCACAACAACTGCGAGAACGGCGATTTCGACCTGTTCGACCGCATGCTCGGCACGATCGAGGAGAAGTTCGCCCCGCTTCTGAAGAAGGCCGAATGGGTGAGCCTCGGCGGCGGCATCCATTTCACCGGCGAAAACTATCCGCTGGAAAAATTCGCCGAGCGTCTGAAGCGCTTCTCCGGCGAATATAGTGTGCAGGTCTATCTGGAGCCGGGTGAGGCCTCGATCACCAGGTCCACCTCGCTGGAGGTGACGGTGCTCGACCTGCTCAACAACGGCAAGGACCTCGCCATCGTCGATAGCTCCATCGAGGCCCATATGCTGGACCTCCTGATCTACCGGGAGAACGCCAAGCTTTCCCCAAACACGGGACCGCACCGCTATATGGTCTGCGGCAAGTCCTGCCTCGCCGGCGATATCTTCGGCGAGTTCAATTTCGAAAACCAGCTGAAGGTCGGCGACCGCATCTCCATCCAGGATGCGGCCGGCTACACCATGGTCAAGAAGAACTGGTTCAACGGCGTGAAAATGCCGGCGATCGCCATCCGCGAACTGGACGGCACCATCAGAACGGTCCGCGAATTCACCTACGCGAACTATGAAGAAAGCCTCTCCTGAGGCTGTACCGGGTTAGAAGGAGATATCCCCCGATATGAAGAAGAACGTGCTCATCATCGGCGCCGGCGGCGTCGCACAGGTCGTCGCGCACAAATGCGCCCAGAATAACGACGTGCTCGGCGACATCCATATCGCCTCGCGCACAAAGGCCAAGTGCGACAAGATCATCGCGTCGGTCCATGAGAAGAAGGCGCTGAAGCAGCCAGGTCTGCTGGAAGGCCATGCGCTCGACGCGCTCGACATCGAAGCCACCAAGGCGCTGATCACCGCGACGAAGTCCGAAATCGTCATCAATGTCGGCACCGCCTTCCTGAACATGTCGGTGCTGCGCGCCTGCATGGATACGGGCGTCGCCTATATCGATACAGCGATCCACGAAGAGCCGGGCAAGATCTGCGAGACGCCGCCGTGGTACGGGAACTACGAGTGGAAGCGCGCCGCGGAATGCAAGGAGAAGGGCATCACCGCCATCCTCGGCGCCGGCTTCGATCCGGGTGTCGTCAACGCCTATGCCAAGCTCGCCAAGGACGAATATCTCGACAAGGTGACCGACGTCGACATCGTCGACATCAATGCCGGCAGCCATGGAAAATACTTCGCCACGAACTTCGACCCGGAAATCAATTTTCGCGAGTTCACCGGCGTCGTCTATTCCTGGCAGAACGGCGAATGGCAGACGAACAAGATGTTCGAAATCGGCAAGGACTACGACCTGCCGGTCGTCGGCACGCGCCGCGCCTATCTCTGCGGCCATGACGAAGTGCATTCGCTCGCCAAAAACATGGACGGCGCGAATGTCCGCTTCTGGATGGGTTTCGGCGATCATTACATCAATGTCTTCACCGTCCTGAAGAACCTCGGCCTGCTCTCCGAGCAGCCGGTCAAGACGGCCGAGGGTCAGGAAGTCGTGCCGCTCAAGGTGGTCAAGGCCGTGCTGCCCGATCCGGCATCGCTCGCGCCGGGCTATGAAGGCAAGACCTGCATCGGCGACTACGTGAAAGGCTTTAAGGACGGTAAGGAAAAGACTGTCTTCATCTACAACGTGGCCGACCACAAAGAAGCCTATGAGGAAGTCGGTTCGCAAGGCATTTCCTACACCGCCGGCGTTCCCCCTGTCGCCGCCGCGATGCTGGTTGCGACCGGCGAGTGGGACGTGAAGACGATGGCGAACGTGGAAGAACTGCCGCCGAAGCCCTTCATCAACCTGCTGAACGGCATGGGCCTGCCCACCCGCATCCAGGACGAGGACGGCGACCGCGCCGTCAGCTTCTAAGCATGATCC
>NZ_JBLZPK010000050.1:0-7980 GCF_049199905.1 Shinella sp. M27 | reverse complement strand
CGCCACGCGCACGGCGCTCTATACGCTCGAAATCAAGGACGGCAGGATCGCCGCCCTGCATGCCGCCGGCAGCGCCCTGCCCGCCGGCCTGCCGACCTATCGGGCCAACGGCCGGCTCGCGCTGCCCACCATGCGCGACATGCACATCCATCTCGACAAGACATTTTACGGCGGCCCGTGGCAGGCGCCGCGCCCACGCCAGGGCAAGACGATCATGGACATGATCGCGCTGGAGGAAAAGCTCCTGCCGCAGCTGTTGCCGACTTCGGTCGAGCGTGCCGAGGGTCTGATCGCTCTTCTTCAGTCCAAGGGCAGCACGGTCGCCCGCAGCCATTGCAACATCGATCCGGTCAGCGGGCTGAAGAGCCTCGAACACCTGAAGATCGCGCTGGAAAGGCACAGGCAAGACTTCGCTTGCGAGATCGTCGCCTTCCCGCAGCACGGCCTGTTGCATTCCAAGGTCGACGGCCTGATGCGCGAGGCCATGCAGATGGGCGTGGAGTATGTCGGCGGGCTCGACCCGACCAATATCGACAGCGCCATGGAAAAGTCGCTCGACGCGATGTTCCAGATCGCGCTCGACACCGGCAAGGGCGTCGATATCCACCTGCACGAGACGAGCCCGGCGGGTGTCGCAGCGGTCGACTACATGATTGATACGGTGGAGAAGAACCCGGCGCTGAAGGGCAAGGTGACGATCAGCCATGCCTTCGCGCTGACGGTGCTCTCGCCCGAGCAGCTGGAAGAAACGGCCGGTCGGCTCGCTGCGAACGGCATGACAATCGCCTCGACGGTGCCGATCGGCGACCTGATGATGCCGCTGCCGGCGCTTTCCGAAAAGGGCGTCTTCGTGATGACGGGCACCGACAGCGTGATCGACCATTGGTCGCCCTTCGGCAGCGGCGACATGCTGGAAAAGGCCTGTCTCTACGCCCAGCTCTATCGCGGCTCGGACGAGTACCAGCTGTCCCGTTCGCTGGCCATTGCCACCGGCGGCGTGCTGCCGCTCGACAAGGACGGCAACCGTGCCTGGCCGAAAGTCGGCGACGAAGCCGGCTTTTCGCTGGCCGAGGCGAGCTGCACGGCCGAAGCGGTCGCGCGCGTTTCGCCGCGCACGGCGACCTTCCACAAGGGTCGCCTCGTTTCCGGCGGCGTCGACAAAGCTTCCAGCTAAGTCTCGCTTTGCGCAAATGAAAAGGCCGGCGTCACCGCCGGCCTTTTTGCTTATGCCGCGAATGTCTTCCAGCGGGTCGGCCGGAAGCGGAGCACCGTGCCGGTCGAGGCCTGCGCGTCGAGCGGCACCTCGATCTCCACGTGATGCGGCTCGCCCGATTTGCCGACGTCGATATCGGCGATGCGGGTGCCCGCCAGACGCCGCGAGGTCGAAACCCGGCCTTCCAGGGCCGGTGCGGCCGGATCGGCGACGAGCACGACATCCTGCGGGCGGAAGAACAACGTGCCGTCGCCGGAGGTGATATCGCCGCCATGCGGGGCGATGCCGATCGGCTCGTTCTGGAAGCGCACGGCCCCATCCGTAATGCTGACCGGCAGGCTGGCGCTATCGCCGATGAAGGAGAAGACGAAGGGCGAGTTCGGCCGGTCATAGACGTCATCCGACGAGCCGACCTGCTCGATCTTGCCCTGGCTCATGACGACCACGCGGTCGGCGAGTTCCAGCGCCTCTTCCTGGTCGTGCGTCACGAAGACCGTGGTGTGGCCGGTGCGGTCATGGAATTCGCGCAGCCAGCGGCGCAGTTCCTTGCGAACCTTGGCGTCGAGCGCGCCGAAGGGCTCGTCGAGCAAAAGCACCTTCGGCTCGATCGCCATGGCGCGGGCGAGCGCCACGCGCTGGCGCTGGCCGCCGGAGAGCTGGTTGGGATAGCGCTTTTCGAGGCCCGAAAGCTGCACCATCTCGAGGAGGTCGCTGACCCGCCGCTGGATTTCGGCCTTCGGCGGGCGTTCGCCGCGCGGGCGCACCGTCAGGCCGAAGGCGATGTTGTCGGCGACGGTCATGTGGCGGAAGAGCGCGTAGTGCTGGAAGACGAAGCCGACGTGACGCTCCTGCACCGTGCGGTGCGAGGCATCCTCGGCGCCGAAATAGATACTGCCGAGTGTCGGCGTCTCCAGGCCGGCGATGAGGCGCAGCAGCGTCGTCTTGCCGGAGCCGGACGGCCCCAGAAGCGCGATCAGCTCGCCCGAGCGGATATCGAGCGACACGTCGTTCAACGCCGGGTATCGATCGAATTCCTTGCGGATGTTTTTTACACTGACGTCCATAGAGGGCGTGCCTTTCAATGCTTGCGGCCGGCCGCGATTTCCGCGCCGTAGTGAAGTTCGAGGGCCGTCTTGACGACGAGCGTGACGAGCGCGAGTGCCGCGAGCAGCGACGCCACCGCGAAGGCGGCGACGAAATTGTACTCGTTGTAGAGGATTTCCACATGCAGCGGCATCGTGTTGGTGAGGCCGCGGATATGGCCCGAGACCACCGAGACCGCGCCGAACTCGCCCATGGCGCGCGCGTTGCAGAGCAGCACGCCGTAGAGCAGGCCCCATTTGATATTGGGCAGCGTCACGTACCAGAAGGTCTGCCAGCCGCTTGCACCGAGCGACAGGGCCGCCTCCTCGTCGCCCGTGCCCTGCTCCTGCATCAGCGGGATCAGTTCGCGCGCGACGAAGGGGAAGGTCACGAAGATGGTGGCCAACACGATGCCCGGCACGGCGAACAGGATTTCGATGCCGTGGCTTTTCAGCCAGGGACCGAGCATACTGCCCGCGCCGAACAGCAGCACATAAACCAGGCCGGAAATGACCGGCGAGACCGAGAACGGCAGATCGATCAGCGTCGTCAGGAAGGCCTTGCCCTTGAACTCGAACTTGGCGATGGCCCAGGCCGCCGCCACACCGAAGACGAGGTTGAGCGGCACGGCAATGCCGGCGACCAGCAGGGTCAGGCGGATGGCCGCACGCGTATCGGGATCGCCGAGCGAGGAAAAGAATTCGCCCGGCCCCTTGCGGAAGGCCTCGATGAAGACCGCGGCGAGCGGCAGGATGAGGAAGAGCGCCAGAAACAGAAAGGCCGTCGCCATTAGCGCGTAACGCGCCAGCGGTGCCTCTGTCGTCGGCGAACGCAGGGTCTTACGCGCCATGTCCGTACCTCCTGCGGTTCCAGGTCTGGATGAGGTTGATCACCAAGAGCATGGCGAAGGACAGACACAGCATGATCGTGGCGATGGCCGTCGCAGCCCCGTAGTTGAACTCCTCCAGCCGGATGACGATGAGGAGCGGCGCGATTTCCGAGACATAGGGAATGTTGCCGGCGATGAAGATGACCGAGCCGTATTCGCCGACACCGCGGGCGAAGGCGAGCGCGAAGCCGGTGAGGATGGCGGGGGCGAGACCCGGCAACAGAATGCGGTGGATGGTCTGGAAACGGTTGGCGCCGAGTGTCGCAGCCGCCTCTTCCACCTCGCGGTCGATCTCCTCCATGATCGGCTGCACCGTGCGCACCACGAAGGGCAGGCCGATGAAGATCAGCGCGATGACGATGCCGGTCGGGTTGAACGCCGCCTTGATGCCGACGAGGTTGAGGATCGAACCGACCCAGCCATTCGGCGCATAGAGGGCGGCGAGCGCGATGCCGGCGACGGCCGTCGGCAGCGCGAAGGGAAGATCGACGATCGCATCGACGATGCGGCGGCCGGGGAACTCGTAGCGCACGATGACCCAGGCGACGAGCACGCCGAAGACGACATTGATCAGCGCGGCGACGAAGGCGGTGCCGAAGGACACTTCGAGCGCCTTGATGGTGCGCTCGTCAGAGAGGATGGCCAGAAACTCCGGCCCCGTGAGCGAGGCGGAGCGCCAGACGAGGCCGGCGAGCGGGATCAGGATGATGAGGGTCAGGTAAGCGAGCGAAAAGCCGAGCGTCAGTCCGAAACCCGGAATGACACTCGGCTGTCTCAGTCGCCACCGCCCGGAGGCAGCAGCAGATGTCGTCAAAGGACTTAGTTCCCCGGCTTGTAGATCTGGTCGAAGACGCCGCCGTCGCCGAAGTGCTCGGGCTGTGCCTTGGCCCAGCCGCCGAAGATCGGGTCGTCGATCGTCACCAGCTTAATATCCGGAAGCTGTTGCAGCAACTCGGGCTTTACCAGTTCGCGTTTCGACGGACGGTAGAAGTGTTTTGCCGCGATGTTCTGGCCTTCCTCGGAATAGAGGTAGTTCAGGTAGGCTTCCGCCTGCTTGCGGGTGCCCTTGGCATCGACGTTACCGTCAACGACGGCAACCGGCGGCTCGGCGAGGATCGAGATCGGCGGCGCGACGATATCGAAAGAGTCCGCACCGAATTCCGCACCGGCGAGGTAGGCCTCGTTTTCCCAGGCGAGCAGAACGTCGCCGATCTGGCGCTGGGCGAAGGTGGTCAGCGAGCCGCGGGCACCCGTGTCGAGAACCGGCGCGCGCTTGTAGAGCTCGGCAATGTAAGCCTTGATCTTGTCCTGGTCGCCGCCGAATTCCTGGTTCGCCCAGGCCCAGGCCGCGAGATAGTTCCAGCGGGCGCCGCCCGAGGTCTTCGGGTTCGGGGTGACGATCTGCACGTCGCCCTTCACCAGGTCGCCCCAGTTATGGATGCCCTTCGGATTGCCCTTGCGCACCAGGAAGACGATGGTCGAGGTGTAGGGCGCCGAATTGTTGGGAAGGCGCGTGCGCCAGTCCTTGGCGATCTTGCCGGTCTTTTCGACGATGGCGTTGATATCGCTTTCCAGAGCGAGCGTCACGACATCGGCTTCGAGCCCGTCGATGACCGCGCGGGCCTGCTTGCCCGAACCACCGTGCGACTGCTGGACGGTGACGTCCTCGCCGGTCTCGGCCTTCCAATGCTTGGCGAAGGCCTCGTTGTAGTCCTTGTACAGCTCACGCGTCGGATCGTAGGAGACGTTCAGAAGCGTCGTCTCCGCCAGCGTTGCCGTTGCACTGCCGAGCGCAAGCCCGACACTCAGGAGCAATGCCCCCACCCGTTTTACCAAAATCGACATCTCAACCTCCTGGATGCTTGTCCCGACCAAAACCCTATTGAATTAGTAGAGTTAGTCAACAATGCCCGGAAAGTTCGCAAAACCGGTTCCAAACCAGCCGAAACCGCGCAATGGAAGACCTGCTCTCACCGTCAGGTCGCGCACGGTTCATCTCGCAAACGGGGTCCGAAGCGCAAAATGCATCCGCGGAAAATGCGCGTTTTTGTCCGTTGCGCCAAACTTTTTTCAGCGCTCGGAGGTGCGGGCGAGGCCATGCGGGGTGGCAGCCAGCACCGCGCGATAGGCCTGGCGCACGGTTTCGGCAAAGGTGAAGGGTCCCGGCCGCAGGCTGGAGGCGATCGCACCGACCACGGAAATCGCTGGTATCGGCGTACCGTGATGGGCGAGATGGCCGCCGTCATCGACGCTCAGCGCCGCCGCATCGCAGGACAGCAAGCCGGCGAGCGCGCGGGCGGACGGCACCTCGCGGCAGTCGATGACGGTCTCGTTGGCGGATTTCGGGGAGCGCGGGGGAACGAAGCGCGTGCGGCCCGTCTCGATTTCGGCGGCGAGGCGGCGATGGACATCCGGCGCGAGGCGGATGGAGAAGTGGCGGTGCAGGCGAAGCAGGTGGCGGCGGTAGCGGTTGCGCTCGGCCTCGGGCAGATTGCGCCAGACCACGGCGAGACGGGCGGAAGCGGCATCGACCACGGCCTGCCAGTGGCCGCCCTCACGCGCTTCCGCGCTTCTACATTCGCGCCGCACATAGCGGAACGCTTCCTGCAACGAGCGGCTTGCCGGCGGTTCGCCGAAGGCGAGGCCAGCAGGCGGGCGGGCATGGGGCTGCGGCAGGCGGCCGCTCGCCGCAGCGATGTGGATCTCGCCCGCATAGCCGGTGGCCCGGAGGTGGAGAAGGATGGCGGCCAGGCGCGGGCCATTGCCGACAAGCGTCAGCGGCGGCGGGTTTTCAAGGCCGGACAGACGCTCGGCAGCGTTATGGGCCGCCTGCCACGAGACGGCCTCGCGCTGCGCGGTGCCGAAGCCGGTGGCGACGAAAACATGGTCGAAATCGGCGCATTCGCCGTCGCGGAAAATCAGCCGCGGCGCGACGCCACCGGTATCGACATGGCGGACATGGCCGCGGAAGGTGCGGATGCGCACATCCTTGCGCAGCGCCAGCACCTCGCCGAAGCGCGCCATGACATAATCCCGGAAGAGCGCGCGCGGCGCATGCAGGTCCTGCGGGCGGCAAAGCGTGGTGACGGTGCCGCCGGCGAGCCAGTTGTTCTTCAGCCAGTCGGCGAAATCGTCGGGGCGCTCGGGCACCACCGAAAGGTCGCGCGCCGGCTCCGTCGTCGGCGTCAGGCCGGCCGCGCCATTGCCGAAGGCGCCCGGCGCATCCTCGGCGTCAACGAGCCAGGCCTCGAAGGGCCGGTGCAGGCGCTTCATCAGCGCAATCGCCGTGGCGAGACCGGAAGGGCCGGCACCGATGATCGCGATCTTCAATGCCGGCACCCCCGCCGGCCACGACCCGTCTTCCCTTACGCCTCTGTCGAAGAACATTCGCTGTCCCTTCCTTTCGCCATGGAAGCCGAACGGTATGATAGCGCAGTTTCGGATATTTTCTACATTTTTACTAGACTAATTGAGCGCACGATTCCCATGCCGGCATCCGCCCCTGCGGCGGGGCCTCCTTTGGGGTCGGCAAGCAGGTCGGACAGCGTCGTCCCGTCGAGGATTTCATCCGAGGCTGCGGCGACTTTCGCGAAGACCCGCCGCACCGCGCAGAGCGTCCGGTCGCGGCAATCGGTGCAGGGGCGATGCCCGCCGCGCGACAGGCAGCCGAGCGGCACGAACGGCCCCTCCATCAGGCGCAGCACGTCGCCGAAGACGATTTCCTCCGGGCTGCGCAGCAGTAGGTAGCCGCCATGTTTGCCCCGGCGGCTGGCGACGAAACCCGCCCGCTTCAGGTCCAGCAGGATCTGCTCCAGGAATTTCTTCGGTATCGTTTCGCGTGCGGCAATGGCGGCGATGCGCATCGTCTCGCCCGGCGCGACACGCGCCAGCGCCAGAAGCGCCCGCAAGGCATATTTGGATTTCTGCGAGATCATGACCTGGCGATCTCGGCGGCGATATGCCCGGCGACCGCGCGGGCCTGCACGCGGATATCAGGCACGGCGGTGATCTCGAAGTGGCGGCCGGCGGTGAGCGGACCCATGGCATACAGGCGCCCGTCGGACGTGGGCACCGCGGAATGGTCGTCGACCGCGATGCCGAGGCCGATCGGATGGGGTTCGACGATGCCTTCGGCGGCGAGGCTGGACAGAAGCGGCGAGGCCGAGACCGTACATCGCTCGAAACCGGTGCAGTTGACCACCATGGCCGCCGGCAGCGAGCGTCCCTGGACGGTGGCGACCACGCCGTCACGATGCTTGTGCAGCGCCTGCAGTCGGCCGCGATGCACGACGAGCCGCCCGGTTTCACGCAGCGTCTCGATTTCGGCGGCAACATCCGGCGCCATGCGGTGGCGATGGACATTCCAGAACGGCGCGGCGTGGCGCAGGAACCGGCGCTGCTGTTCCGGCGTCCAGCCTTTCCAGAGGTCCTGGGTGACGGGGCGAAGGCCATCCATGACGGCGCGCCAGTCCGGCGTGGCGGTCGCAGCCGCACGAAGCGTCGCGAGCATGGCGCTGAGTTCACCGCCTTCAGGCTGAAGCACCGGCGCAAGCGGGTCGGCCCGGTGCGCGAGATGCGCCTGCGGCAGGAGGCCGTGGCGGGAGACGGCATGCATGGTGCCGCGAAAACCGCTCCGCGCGAGGAGAAGGCACTGATCGACCATGGTGAGGCCGGTGCCGACGAAAAGCACGTCGCCATCGTCGGGCAGGCGGTTCCACCACGCATCTTCCCAGGGGTTCTGCACGACGAAGGGGCGAACGTCCTTGGAAATCGCTTCGTCCGGCAAGGGCAGACG
>NZ_JBLZPK010000005.1:0-18921 GCF_049199905.1 Shinella sp. M27 | reverse complement strand
CCGGAAATACGATCTTTGCCGTCGGCAAAAATCGGTCGGTATTTTGCCTTACGGCAAAAACCGGATGGCGCGGGGTGGAGCAGCCCGGTAGCTCGTCAGGCTCATAACCTGAAGGCCGCAGGTTCAAATCCTGCCCCCGCAACCAAAATACCAAAAAGCCCCGATGACAGTAATGTCACGGGGCTTCTTGCGTTTTAACGCTTGAGTGGCCGAGACTTGATACGAAGGGCGACCTTAATTTTACCCTCAACCGACCTGCTGACGATGTCCTCCGCCAGCGTGCGAATGACACTCGCCGCCCCACTTTTCCTCGGAATCATACAGCTTCGGAAACTGAAGCAAAAACGCGTGTCGTGTTATGTCGTCACGCACAGTCATTAGGAGAAAAAACTAGCACTGCCGGCAAAGGTTGGAATAGTAGTCCTCGAAAAAGATGAAAATCTATAGATTATGTATCTAATTCATCCTGATCTGGAGGGACGCCATGATCATTTCCCGTCGCATTTTCTCGATGGCTCTTGCCTCTCTCCTCGCCTTGCCGATTCTCCCCGGCGCGCCGGCTCAGGCTTCCGACAAGACGGTCCGTATCGGCTACCAGAAATACGGTACGCTCGTTCTTCTGAAGGGCAAGGGCTTGCTCGAGGAGAAGCTGGAGAAGATAGGCTACACTGTGAGCTGGACGGAGTTTCCGGCCGGTCCGCAGCTCCTGGAGGCGCTCAATGTCGGCGCCGTCGATTTCGGCACGACCGGCGAGACGCCGCCGATCTTCGCGCAGGCTGCCGGGGCGCCGCTTATCTATATCGCGCACGAGCCGCCGGCAGCGCGCGGCGAAGCGATCCTCGTGCCCAAGGACAGCCCGATCAAGACGGTCGCAGATCTCAAGGGCAAGACGGTGACGCTCAACAAGGGCTCGAACGTTCACTTCCTGCTGGTGAAGGCGCTGGAAGAGGCGGGCCTCAAATATAGCGATGTCAAGACGTCCTTCCTGCCGCCGGCCGATGCCCGTGCCGCCTTCGAGCAGGGCGCGGTCGATGCCTGGGTGATCTGGGATCCCTTCCAGGCGGCCGCAGAAGTAGCGACCGAGGCGCGCGAGCTGCGCAATGGTGAAGGCATCGTGCCGAACCACCAGTTCTATCTCGGTGCCAAGACCTTCGTCGAAAACAATCCGGAGGCGGTCGATGTGGTGATCGAGGCCGTTGCCGAGATCGACGACTGGGCGAAGGCCAATACGGCTGCCGCCGCCGCCGAGCTTGCGCCCTCCGTCGGCATTCCCGAGGATGTGCTGGCCATCGCTCTGGAACGCCAGTCCTATGGCGTCAAGGCCATCGACGAGAGCGTGATCAAGCAGCAGCAGGCGATCGCCGATACATTCTTCGGCCTCGGCCTGATCCCGAACAGGATCTCTATCGCGGACGTCGTACGCAAGGGCGGTGCCTGATGGCGGAGACGTCGGTGGCCGGTTATGCTGCCGGCGAAACCCGCCGGCTGAATTTCAGGGGTCTGGGGACTGCGCTGGCGCCCTGGGCCCTTCCTCTCGCGCTGCTGGTGGTCTGGGAGATCGCCGCGCGCACCGGTCTCGTCACCGCCCGCCTCATGCCGGCGCCGACGACCGTCGCCATCGCCTTCTGGCGCTCGCTGCTGAACGGCTCGCTTCTCGTCCACACGCTCGCTTCCACCCAGCGCGCGCTGATCGGCCTTCTCATCGGCGGCGGGCTCGGCTTCGTGGCGGGCGTCATCAACGGTCTCTGCAAGCCGGCCGAGACCCTGTTGGACAGCACGCTCCAGATGGTGCGCAACATCCCGCATCTGGCGCTCATCCCCCTCGTCATCCTCTGGTTCGGCATCGACGAGACGGCAAAAATCTTCCTTGTCTCCATCGGCGTCTTCTTTCCGATCTACATCAACACCTTCCATGGCGTGCGCACGATCGATCCGCAACTCGTCGAGATGGCCTCGGTCTATGGGCTTGATCGCAAGGCGCTCATCAAGCGGATCATCCTGCCGGGCGCGCTGCCCTCCATCCTCGTCGGTCTGCGCTATGCGCTCGGCTTCATGTGGCTGACGCTCATCGTCGCCGAGACGATCTCCGCCACCAGCGGCATCGGCTACATGACGATGAACGCGCGGGAATTCCTGCAGACCGATATCGTGCTGCTGGGCATCATCGTCTACGCGCTTCTCGGCAAGCTTGCGGATGTAGCGACCCGTGCGATCGAAAGGCGCGTGCTGGTCTGGCATCCCGCCTATCAGGCCCGGCAGGGGGAAGAGCGATGAGCGCTGCCGATTTTTACGTGCCGGACAGCGCGGCAGGCTTGCCGATTTCGCTGTCGCGAGTGGAGAAATCCTTTGGCCGGCTGAACGTGCTCGGAAATGTAACCCTCGATATCCCGGCAGGCCAGTTCCTGGCCGTGGTCGGCCGGTCAGGTGGCGGGAAGTCGACCTTGATGCGCCTCATAGCCGGCCTCGATACGCCGGGCGGCGGTCGTGTGGCGATCGGCGGCCGTAAGGTCGAGCGCCTTCATCCTTCCGTGCGCCTGCTGTTTCAGGAGGCGCGTCTGGTGCCGTGGCAGCGCGTCATCGAGAACGTCGGCATTGCCCGCGGGCCGGACTGGCAGGAAAAGGCACGGCGCACGCTTGCCGATGTCGGGCTGGAAGGGCGCGAGGACGATTGGCCGAGCGTCCTGTCCGGCGGGCAGCGGCAGCGCGTGGCGCTCGCCCGCGCCCTGGTCAGTGAGCCGCAGATTCTGCTGCTCGACGAGCCTTTCGGCGCGCTGGACGCGCTCACGCGCATCGAGATGCATCGCCTGCTGGAGGATATCTGGGTACGACGCGGCTTCACCACGGTGTTGATCACCCATGACGTCGCCGAAGCGGTGGCGCTTGCCGACCGGGTCGTCGTGCTGAGCGAAGGCGCCGTGGCGCTCGATATCGGCATCGATCTCGAGCGTCCCCGGCGGGAACTCGCCGACCCGCGCGCCGTCGATCTTCAGCGGCGGATTCTGGAGGCGGTATAGCCACCCTTTGATGCACCGGCGTGGCGCGCCGGTAGAGATTTTCGCCTGTCCGTGTCGCCACGCACCCGGCGGGCTCCATCATTTTACCGAGGAGTATCCATGACCATCCATACGAAACCGGTCCATCTGCCGACCATCGACTTTTCGCGCTTTTATGGCAGCGCGGAGGAGCGCGCGGGCTTCATCCGGGAATTGACCCGTGTCCTGCACGATCACGGCTTCTTCTATCTGACCGGCCATGGTGTGCCCCAGAGCCTGATCGACGACGTGATTTCCGCCTCGAAGCGGTTTTTTGCGCTGCCGGAGGCGGACAAGCTTTCGATCGAAATGGTCAAGTCGCCGCATTTCCGCGGCTACAACCGGGCGGGTTATGAGCGAACCCGTGGCGAGCAGGACTGGCGCGAGCAGCTCGACATCAATACGGAGGGCGCAGCGGTCGAGGCCGGGCCGGAAACGCCGTGGAACCGCCTCTATGGGCCGAACCAATGGCCGGAGGCTCTGCCTGAGCTGAAGCCGCTGCTCTTGCGCTATCAGGCCGAGGTCACGCGCATCGGCATCGATGTGCTCAAGGCCATCGCGCTGTCGCTCGGCCAGCCGGAAAACGCGTTCGCCGAGATCTACGAGCCCTCGCCCTCGCAGCTCCTCAAGATCATCCGCTATCCCGGCCGCGAGGCTGCCGGCAGTGACCAGGGCGTGGGTGCGCACAAGGATGGCGGCTTCGTCACGGTGCTCCTGCAGGACACGACGCCGGGCCTGCGCATCCGCACCGAAGAGGGTGTGTGGATCGAGGCGCCGCCGGTGCCCGGCACGTTCATCATCAACAGCGGCGAGCTGCTGGAGCTTGCGACCAACGGTTTCGTGCGTGCCGACGTGCACGATGTCGTCACGCCGCCCGCCGGCACGGAACGCTTCTCCGTCGCCTTCTTCCTCGGCGCGCGCTACGACGCGACCATCCCGGTCATCCCCTTGCCGGAGGCGCTGAAGCGCGGCGAGCGCGGCGTGACGGTTGATCCCCTTAACCCGATCTTCCGCGAGGTCGGCGTCAATCATCTGAAGAGCCGCCTGCGCTCGCATCCGGATGTCGCAGCTAAGCATCATCCGGATCTGCTGCATCTGCTGGAAAAGCCGGCCAAGGCCTGACGACGTGTTCCCGCCCCTTAAGGGACGGGTATCCAGTTCCGCGGAGGAGGACGTGCCATGCCCGGACACGAAAGCAATGTGGTTTTCCTCCCGGTCGAGGATGCCGCCCGGGGCGCGGTCACCACGCTTTGGGAAGCCTTGCGGACGGAAGCGGCGGCGGCTGCGCAGCGTGACCAGGCGCTGGCACGGGCGATGAAATCGTCCGTGCTGATGCATGCAAGCCTCGGCCATGCGCTCTCCCATCGCCTGGCGATCAAGCTCGCCGACCATGATGTCGATCGCGACGAGCTACTGGCGCTGATCTACAGCGCCTATCTGGACAGGCCGGGCCTGCTCGGCGCGGCAGCGGCCGATCTTCAGGCGGTGAAGGATCGCGATCCCAGCAACAGCGAGGTGCTGACGCCGTTTCTCTATTTCAAGGGCTTTTCCGCGTTGCAGGCCTATCGGGTCGGCCATTGGCTCTGGGCGACGGGCCGGCGCCACCTTGCCCGCCATATCCAGAGCCGGATTTCGGAAACCTTCGCAATCGACATCCACCCCGCCGCTTCGATGGGGCGCGGCATCATGCTCGATCACGGCAGTGGCCTCGTCATCGGCGAAACCGCCGTGGTGGAAGATGACGTCTCCATTCTCCAGAACGTGACGCTGGGCGGAACGGGCAAGGAGACCGGCGACCGCCATCCGAAGGTGCGGCGCGGCGTGTTGATCGGCGCGGGCGCGAAGATCCTTGGCAATATCGAGGTGGGCATCGGTGCCAAGATCGGCGCCGGCAGCGTCGTTGTGGTTCCCGTCGCGCCCTATACGTCCGTGGTCGGTGTTCCGGCCAGGCCCGTAGGAAAGCCGCATTCGGCCTTGCCCGGCGTCACGATGGACCAGAGCCTGAGCGAGCCGGACTATATCATCTGAGCGGGGCCGACGTCCGTTTGCAGGCGGTAGATACGGCTTAGGCCGGCGCCGTCATCGCGGCGGCCGGCCATGATCGGGGCGCAGCTGGCTGGGCTTCGCCTAGGATGCAGACGTCAGCTTGACGTTGCCGCCATGGCCGCCGCCGCCGAAGACCTGGTGATCGCCGAAGGACGACCGCAGCTGGTTGCGCGGGCCGGGCAGGCCAAGTTCGGGGAAGAGCAGTTCGGAGACGCGGTAGGCCTCCTCGAGATGCGGATAGCCCGAGGCGATGACCGTATCGATACCCAGCGCCTGGTATTCGCGCAGGCGCGCGGCGACGGTCTGCGGCGAGCCGACGAGGGCCGTTCCGGCGCCCGAGCGCACCAGGCCAATGCCGGCCCAAAGGTTCGGCGAGACTTCCAGCTTGTCGCGCCGGCCGTTGTGCAAGGCCACCATGCGCGCCTGGCCGACGGAATCGGAATTCTTCGTCAGCACCTCCTGCGCGGAGGCGATGGCGTCGTCGGACAGTTTCGAGATCAGCCGGTCGGCGGCCTCCCAGGCCTCGTCGTCCGTCTCGCGCACGATGAAATGCAGGCGGATGCCGAAGGAGGCTTCGCGGCCCTTGGCGGCGGCGGCCTTGCGGGCATGGGCGATCTTTTCGGCGACCTGTGCCGGCGGTTCGCCCCAGGTCAGGTACTTGTCGACAAGGCCGCCGGCAAAATCGATCGCCGCATCCGAGGAACCGCCGAAATAGATCGGCGGGCGCGGCTGCTGCACCGGCGGCAGGCCGAGCTTGGCGCCGATCGCCTTGATATATTTGCCGTCGAGCGTCGAATGACCCGTCTCGATCAGCTCGTTGAAGACCTGGAAGAATTCGGACGCGTGGTCGTAACGCTCGTCATGCGGCAAGAAGATGCCGTCGCCGGCCAGTTCCTGCGCGCTGCCGCCCACGACAATGTTGAGCAGCAGGCGGCCGTTCGAGACGCGGTCGAGCGTCGAGGCGAGGCGGGCGTAATAGGCCGGCGTGGCAGTACCGGGGCGGATCGCGACCAGGAATTTCAGGCGCTCGGTGCGGGCGGCAAGGTCCGCGGCCAGCACGAAGGATTCCTCGCAAGCCGCACCGACCGGGATCAGGACACCGGAATAGCCGAGCCGGTCAACGGCCACGGCAATCTCGCGGAAATAGCCGGGATCGGCCGGCCGGGCCAGATCGTCGGAGCCGAGATAGGAGCCGTCGCCGGAGCTTGGAATGAACCAGAGGAAATCGAGGGGCTTGTCGGTCTGCGTCATGGAGGCCATCCTGCCTGTGCGGTCTGTCGATTGGAGGGCAGGGCGTCGCCTGTCCAGTCAT
Source organism: Shinella sp. M27 (assembly GCF_049199905.1). Classification (NCBI taxonomy): domain Bacteria; kingdom Pseudomonadati; phylum Pseudomonadota; class Alphaproteobacteria; order Hyphomicrobiales; family Rhizobiaceae; genus Shinella; species Shinella sp. M27. The sequence continues at coordinate 12,531 of NZ_JBLZPK010000005.1, read as the reverse complement.
GGGTAGAATAATAAATTCTATAGTTTCAGTAAGAAATTATATTCCGTCCTGCGGCGCTTGTTGGAATTTTTCGTCGCCGGCGGCGTTTTGCCGAGCTGCCGGTCAGGGACGTTTCCCGCCGGATGCGAGCCGCTTCTCCAGCCACCGGCTATAGCGTGACGCGCCGAAGCAGATGACGAAGTAGAGCATCGCCACCACCAGATAGGCCTCGTTGAAGAAGCCCAGCCATTGCGGATCGGCGGCCGAGGCGCGGGCGGCATTGAGTAGATCGAAGATGCCGATGACGGCGAGCAGCGACGTGGCGAGCAGGAAGCCGATGGCGAGGTTCACCATGCCGGGAATGACGATGCGGAACGCCTGCGGCAGGATGACCAGCCGTTGCGTGCGCCAGTAGCCGAGACCAAGCGCGGTGGCCGCCTCGCGCTGGCCAGTCGGAATGGCTTGCAGGCCGGCGCGGATGACTTCAGCGATATAGGCCGCCCAGAACAGCGTGATCATCACGATGGCCCGCAGCATCTTGTCGAGGGAAAGCGCATCCGGCAGGGCCATCGGCAGGATGAGCATGGCGACGTAGAGAATGCCGACCATCGGCGTGCCGCGCATCAGCTCGATATAGAGCACGGAAAAGGTCCTGATGCCGCCGAGCGTCGAGCGGCGGGCCAGCGCCAACAGCACGGCGATCGGCGTTGCGGCGGCAAAACACACGGCCCAGACGAAGAGCGTCACCGGCAGGCCGCCCCACTGGTTCGAGGCGATGGGCGTCGATGTGAACGTGCCCTGCATCAGAAGCCAGCAGGCAAGGATGGTGATTGGCCATGCGACGAGCAGGGGGCGACCCCAGAAACGGGGCAGCGCGCTTGCCGTGAGGATGGCGGCGAGGAGCAGGATGACCAGCGCCGGGCGCCAGATGAGCTCGGTCGGATAGAAGGCGAAGAGGATGAAGCGCAGCTTCGCCGTGACGAAAGCCCAGCAGGCGCCCTCGCGGGTGCATGCCGCCGCGTCGCCGACGAAGGTGGCGTCGAGCACCGCCCAGCGAAACAGCGCCGGCAGGATCTGCGACAGCAGCAGCAGCGTTGCAACCGTGATCAGCGTGTTGGCGCGCGTTCCGAAGAGGCCGGTGCGCAGGGTCGTGAGGAGGCGAGGGGACGTTACGGTCATCGGGTCGAGCCCCGCAGCGCGACGCGGTTGTTATAGACGTTCATCAGAGCGGAAAGCGCGAGGTTGATGGTGAGGAAGGCGCCGATCAGGATGATCAGGGCTTCCATCGACTGGCCGGTCGTGTTGGCGGTGGTGTTGATGATGCTGACGAGATCGGGAAAGCCGATGGCGACGGCCAGGCTCGAATCCTTGGTGAGATCGAGATAGCTCGATGTCGTCAGCGGCGTGATGACGCGCAACGCCTGCGGCAGCACGACGAGGCGGATAATCTGGCCGTCATGCAGGCCGAGCGCGCGGGCGGCTTCCCATTGGCCCATGCCGACCGACTGGATGCCGGCGCGCACGATTTCGGCGATGAGGGCAGAGAATTTCACGACGAGGCCGGTCAAGAGGGCGGCGAATTCCGGCGAGAGATTGAGCCCGCCGCGAATGTTGAAGCCGGAAAGGGCCGGCGCCTGTGCAACTGGCCGGGCGCCGGAGAGCGCGAACCACAGGAGGATCGTGGCGACGGACAGGATGATGGCCGCGGTTCCGGTGCGGCGCGTCAGCCGGCCGCCAAGGCGAAGCGCGAGGAGGAGTGCAGCGCCAACTGCGCCGGCAAGGGCAAAGGCCGCGAGGGCGCCGAACGGCGCGCCTTCCAGCGACAGGGAGGGGATATAGACGCCGCGATTGGTGAGGAAGATTGCGTCGAACAGTGCAGGCGCCTGGCGTGGCGCGGGCAGTGCCTTGGCGAGCGCCATCCAGAAGAAGAGCTGCAACAGCAGCGGCGTGTTGCGTGTGATTTCGATGAACCAGCGCACGAGGCCCGAGAGCAGCAGATTGCGCGACAGGCCGGCAACGCCGATGACGACGCCGAGGATGGTGGCGAGTACACAGCCGAGCAGCGAGACCTTGAGCGTGTTGATGAGGCCGGCGGTGATGGCCCTCAGATAGGTATCGCCGGCGCGAAAGGCGATGGCGCTTTCGCCGATCTCGAAATTGGCGGAACTGGAAAGGAAGCCGAAGCCGGGCAGGATGCCGATGCGCGCCATGGTTGCGAGCACGTTCGAGACGAACAGACAGCCAAGGAACGCAAGTGCCGCCAGGAAGGCAAGCTGGCCGATCGGCCAGCCGCCCCACCAGGCGCGGATCTTGCCTGTTATGCCGGGTCGTGAAGGACCCGGCATAATGGCGGTGCGAAACACGCGTCTGTCGGACATCAACGGAACGGCGGCGAATAGAGCAGGCCGCCATTGGTCCACAGGCTGTTATAGCCGCGGTCCCAGCCGAGCGGCTTGAGATTGCGGTCATAGATCTCGCCGTAGTTGCCGACGGTTTTGATGATGTTGTAGGCCCATTTCGGATCCAACCCGATATCCTTGGCGAAGGACGGATCGACGCCGAGGAAGCGCTGGATGGCCGGATCCTCCGATTCCAGGAACTGATCGACATTCGCCGAGGTGATGCCCCATTCCTCGGCCTGGATGGTGGCGTTGACTGTCCAGTTGACGAGCTCGAGCCAACGGTCGTCGCCGCCGGCAATGGCCGGTGCGAGCGGTTCCTTGGAGAGGCGCTCGGGCAGCAGGACGTAATCGTCCGGCTTCTTCAGCTGCGTGCGCTTGCCGACGAGATCGGATGAGTCCTGCGTGATCGCGTCGACGCGGCCGGATTCCAGCGCGTCGATGAACTGTCCGGTGTCCTCGATGGTGACGGGCGTGAAGGTCTTGCCGGTCTTGCGGAAGAAGTCGGCGACGTTCAATTCGCCTGTCGTGCCGCTCTGCGCGCCGATGGTCGCACCGTCAAGATCGGCGGCCTTGGTCACGCCGAGGTCCTTGCGCACCAAGATGCCCTGGCCGTCGTAGAAGACTGTGGGGCCGAAGTGGAAACCGAGCTTGAAGGCGCGGGTGGCGGTGACGGTCACGCCGGACAGCAGGATGTCGAATTCGCCGCTCTGAAGCGCCGGCAGGCGCTGCTGCGGCGAGGAGGAGGTGAACTCCACCTTGTCGGGCGAGCCGAAGACGGCGATCGACAGCGCGCGGCCGTAATCGACGAAGAAGCCCTTCCACTTGCCATCGCCATCAGGCGCGAAGAAGCCCGGCGTGGTGCCGACGCCGACCTTGATCGCACCGCGCTGGTTGATCTTGTCGAGTGTCGGGCCGGCATGGGCGAGACCGGAGAGCATGGTCGTGGCAAGGAAGGCGGCGGCCGCAGCCGACTGGATCACCCGCCGGAAGGCTTTTTGTACTATCATATTGAAATGTCCCCATTTTCAAAAAGAAACGAGCTTCCGCCGCCGGGTGGTTCTGCCGGGCGAAAGAAGATATTTTTATATTATCTATAAAATTAGTGTATTTAAGAGTCTGGCATTTCAAATTTCGCCATGGATGCAGAAATTGCTTCTAAGACATCGGGCCTGGTCGGCTGATTTTGATAGAGCGTGAAGTGGAACGCGCAAGCATCGGGGTGACGACAAAGTCAGCCGGACGGGATTCCCTCCGATCCCTGCTTGCCTAGCCTGGTACTTTCAAGACGGATAAACGAGACGCGGGCCTGCGGGCATTCCCGGAATCGGCTCCGTCGGGATCGATCACGATCATTCGCAAACCGCGATGCGTGGAACCGTGGCACAGTTTGGCTGAAATGCCTTCCCCAATGTCCGATAAGCGGTCTGGGCCGGCAGCGCGTTCCCGAGGTTGACGAGATGAGCCGGCGGTGGCGTGCACAGGATGTCCAATTCATGTGGCATCCCATTCGTGAAAGAATATTTCCTCTACCGCACTCATAATAATCCATAAAATCTATAAACTATTATCAATATCGCTAGGCTGGTCCCATTATCGTTTGAGGGGACAACCTATGAGCCAGCAACCCGAATCCATTCTCTCCAAGGGCCTTTCCCGGCGCAATCTTATTAAAGCCGCCGGCGTAACGGCCGTTGCCGCCGGCGCCGGTGTGATCGGCGCGCGCTCGACGCGCTATGCCATCGCCGGCAATCTCATTCCTATCAAGCTGGAATGGACCGAGGTTGCCGCCTGCCATTCGCCCGTCGGTTTCGGCCTGTCCAAGGGTATCTATGCCAAGCACGGCCTGGATGTGGAGCTGTTCTACCAGGGCGCCAGTGGCCAGACGCTCATCCAGGCGCTCGCCACCCGCAAAGCGGAGGCAGGTCCGGGCCTGCTTTACGATTGGCTGAAGCCGATCGAGCAGGGGTTCGACGTGCGCCTCTTCGCCGGTTCGCATGGCGGTTGCCAGAGCATCCTCGTCCAGCCGGATTCCGACATCAAGACGCTGACTGACCTCAAGGGCAAGACGATCGGCACCTTCGATGTCATGTCACCCTCGCGCGTCGCCTTCTCGGTCGCGCTCGCCAAGGCCGGCCTCAACCCGGAAACCGATGTCACCTGGAAGGTCTTCCCCTTCGATCTCGTCGCGGAGGGCGTGCTGAAAGGCGAGGCGGATGCCGTCGCGCATATGGACCCCTGGGCCTATTCTTACGAGAAGAAACACGGTTTCCGCCGCGTCGCGGATACGCAGACCGGCACGTTCAAGGACCGCGTCTGCTGCGTACTCGGCGTCAACGGCGATTATTATGAAGCCAACAAGGATGCCATCAAGCGCGTTGCCACCGCCAATCTGGAAATCCACCAGTACACGGCAAAGCACCCGGACGAAGTCGCCAAGTGGTATTTCGACACGCTGAAGCCCGGCCTGTCGCTCGAAGACCTGACGGAAGTGCTGGCTGCCTTCACCTATCACGACCACTGGTTCGGCAAGGACCTGCTGAAGGAAGTGCAGATCGGCTACGAGGATCTGAAGCTCACCGGCGTCATCGATGCGGGCACCGATCCGGCCGAGATCGCCAACCGCATCACCATCGACATCTTTGCGTGATGCCATGAGCGCTGCGGTCGAGGATACATTTGAGAGTGCGGGCGAGGGTGCGGGGCGGCGATCCCTAGCCCTGCCGTTCACCGGCATCTGGCGCAACGGGCTTTTCGCGGCCGGCACGTGGGCTCTCACCGCGGCGCTGACCTATGGTCTGCCCGATGTCATCACCTGGGGCGCGACGGAGCTTTTTGCCGCCGTCGCGCTCGTCGGCGCGGGGATTTTCCTCGCGCTTTCGGTGACGGTGCACAGGCTCGGCAGCGTCGGCCGCACGCTCGTGCACTACGGGCCGTGGTTCATCGTGCTCGGCCTGTGGCTCGCCGTCTGGGAAGTGCTGACGGCCAAGCTCGGCTGGCTTCCAAAACCGTTCTTCTCGCCGCCGCAGGGCCTGCTGCATGTCTATATGACGGACTGGGACCGGCTGTTGATCTGCATCGCCTATACCGGACGGCTCTGGGGGCTCGGCTTCTTCTCGGGCATCCTCGTCGGCTTTGCCGGCGGCGTGGCGCTCGGCTGGTCGAAGCGTTTTGCCTATTGGGGCATGCCGCTTCTGAAACTGATCGGCCCGGTGCCGGCCAGCGCCTGGATACCCTGCACCTTCTTCATCTTCCCCTCGACCTTCCACGCCTCGATCTTCCTCGTGGCGCTCGCGTCTGGCATTCCGGTGGCGATCCTCACGGCGGCCGGCGTCAGCCAGGTCAACCGCTCCTTTTACGACGTCGCCCGCACGCTCGGCGCCGACAATCGCTTCCTGATCTTCAAGGTGGCGATCCCGGCCTCGCTGCCGAACGTTTTCGTCGGCCTCTTCATGGGGCTCTACTATTCCTTCGCCGTGCTGGTTGTCGCCGAAATGCTCGGCGCCAAGTTCGGCCTCGGCTGGTACCTCCAGTTCAACACGGCCTATTCGGCCTATGCCAATGTCTATGCCGCCCTGATCATCATGGCGCTGATCTGCGCCGGGCTCGTGCGCTTGCTCTTCGTAGCGCGTGACCGCCTGCTCGGTTGGCAGAAGGGGATCCTCTGATGGCGCTCGCTCTTGCAGAAGCCGTTTCCGTCGAAAGCATCGCGCTCGATGTGGAAGGTGTTTCCCACCGCTACGACCTCGATGGCAAGGCGTTGCAGGTTCTCGACAATGTCAGCCTGACAATCGCGCCGGGCGAATTCGTCGCCCTGCTTGGGCCGTCGGGCTGCGGCAAGTCCACGCTGCTGCGTTTGGCCGCCGGCCTCGAAACCGCGACGGTCGGCAAGGTGCTGGAGGATGGGCGCCCCATCACCGCGCCGAACCCCGACCGCATCCTCGTCTTCCAGGATGCGACGCTGTTTCCCTGGCGCACGGTACGCGACAATATCGCGACAGGCCTCGAAGCCCGCCGCTTGCTCGACACGAAGGGCTACCGCATCGACGAGGTCCTGAAGCTCGTCAAGCTCGAAGGTTTCGCGGACTTCTATCCGCACCAGCTCTCGGGCGGCATGGCGCAGCGTGCGGCGCTCGCCCGCGCACTCGTCAACGATCCGAAGCTGCTGTTGCTCGACGAACCCTTCGGCAAGCTCGATTCCCTGACACGTCTGCGCATGCAGAACGAATTGCTCGAGCTCTGGAAGAGCGCCGGTTTCACCGCACTGCTCGTCACGCATGATGTCGAGGAGGCGCTGCTGCTCGCCGACCGGGTCATCGTGCTGTCCGACCGGCCGGCCTCGATCGTCGCGGAAATCCGGGTCGACCGGCTCCATCCGCGGCGGCGCGACGATGCCACGCTGGTGGCGCTGCGCAGCCAGCTGCTCGAAAAGCTGGGGATCTCTCATGACGTCTAGCGCGCGCCTTTCCTATCACGCTGTTGCAGCGGCCGGCGGTGGTCTTGCTCTTCTGTCGCTCGGCTGGTGGTGGCTGATCTTCAGCAAGGTCGTCGAGGCGGATTATCTCACCGTCCGGCAGGCCGTGACCTGCATCGCCGGCGCGTCGGATCTCTGCGCGCTCGCCCAGGCGCTCTGCACCAACGATCACCTCTACGGCATCCGGTGGTATGCGCCGGAAGCCTTCTGGGCCGCGGCGGCCATCCTCGTCGCCGGCGTCCTTCTGTCAGCCCGTCCCGCGCGCGCCTGAAAGCGCATCATCCAAGGAGAAGTGTCATGACGGTCCATCAAGCCCCCGAGGTTGCCGAGCAGGATATCGTGCAGGTTCCCGCGGGAACCGCGACCTTCAAAAGCCGCCACCCCGAAACCATCGCGCTGCATGGCGGCAGCTTCCGCTATGATCCAACGACGGGTGCCGTCGCCGTGCCGATCTACCAGACGAGCTCGTTCCAGCTGCCCGGCACTGAGGGTGCGGACAAGCTGTTTGCGCTGGAGGCCCCCGGCCATCTCTACTCCCGCGTTTCCAACCCCACGCAGGATGCCTTCGAGCAGCGCCTTGCCGAGCTTGAAGGCGGTGCCGCGGCGCTTGCGCTCTCCTCCGGTCAGGCGGCCTCGGCCTTCGCCATCCTCAACGTCGCCCGCGCCGGCGACAATATCGTCAGTGCCGCCGGCCTCTATGGCGGCACCTGGGCGCTCTTCGCCGCAACGCTGAAAAGCTTCGGCATCGAGACCCGCTTCGTCGATGCAAGCGACCCGGAGGCCTTCGAGAAGGCGACGGACGATCGCACGCGCGCCTATTATGCCGAATCCCTGCCGAACCCGAAGCTGGAGGTTTTCCCGATCGCCGAGGTGGCTGCCATCGGTCGCCGACATGGCATTCCGCTCATCGTCGATAATACCGCCGCCCCGCTGGTCATCCGTCCGCTGGAGCATGGTGCGGCCGTCGTCGTCTATTCCACGACGAAATATATCGGCGGTCACGGCACCTCGATCGGCGGCGCGATCATCGACAGCGGCACCTTCCCCTGGACGGAGAACCCGGCCCGCCAGCCGAACCTTACCGAACCCGATGCGAGCTATCAGGGCAAGACCTGGATCGAGAAGGCCGCGGCCATCGGCTTCCACCCCTATATCCTGCGCGCCCGCGCCGTGCTCCTGCGCGATCTCGGTGCGGCGATCAGCCCGCAAAATGCCTTCCAGTTCATCCAGGGCCTCGAAACCCTGCCGCTGCGCCTGCGCCAGCACAATGAGAATGCGGTGAAGGTCGCCGAATTCCTGAAAGGTCACGCCAAGGTCGAGCGCGTCATCTTCCCGAAATTCCAGGAAGGGGCGGTCAAGGCGCGGGCGGACAAGTATTTTAAGCCGGGTTATTTCGGCGCGCTGGTCGGCTTCGAGCTGAAGGGCGGGCGCGAAGCTGGCCGCCGCTTCATCGACAGCCTGCAGCTCTTCTACCACCTCGCCAATATCGGCGATGCCCGCTCGCTGGCGATCCACCCTTCGACGACCACCCATTCGCAGCTCTCGCTGGAAGACCAGCTCGCGACCGGCGTGACGCCCGGCTATGTGCGCCTCTCCATCGGTCTCGAACATCCCGACGATTTGATCGCCGACCTGGAACGGGCCATCGCCTTGGCCTGACGCCAGGCTCCGTTCCGATCGGCCCATGCCCCGGCGCACCTCCTCGCGCCGGGGTTTTTCATTTTGCACGCTTCGCCTCGTTTGCGCTCGGTCTGCAAAAAGAAACGCCATTCCACTTTAAAATACATATAAAAGATAGAATTTCTGTATTTTGATAAGGCGACCGCTACTCTCAGGGCCAATTCCAAAGGTGACCGGCTTCCCCGGACACGGCAGCGAGAAGCAGGGTAGCATGACGCAGATCGAAAACGCCTGGGGCGCTGGCCCGGGTGAGGATTATGAAGCACTGGCCGCACCGTTCCGGCCGATTTTTGCCGAGATCGCGGCGAGTGCGACCGAACGCGACCTCAATCGCGGCCTGCCGCATGAGGCGATCCGCCACCTCAAGGAAGCCGGTTTCGGCGCGGTGCGCCTGCCGGTGGAGGCGGGTGGCAAGGGTGCCAGCCTGCCGCAGTTCTTCAACCTGCTGATCGAGCTTTCGGCGGCCGATTCCAACATCACGCAGGCATTGCGCGGCCATTTCGGCTTCACCGAGGATATCCTCAACACTGGGGATGCCGAGCGTCGCGGCCTCTGGCTCGGCCGTATCGGTGCTGGCGAGATCACCGGCAATGCCTGGAGCGAGATCGGTACGGGGGCAGCCCTTGACCGCTTCTCCACCAATGTCGCGGAGAAGGACGGCAGGCTCGTCCTCAACGGCGCGAAATATTACACGACCGGCTCGCTCTTCGCCGACTGGATCGATGTCGGCGCTTCCAATGCGGACGGCGAGGGCATCTCGGTCTCGGTGCGCCGCCATGCCGAGGGCGTCGATGTCGTTGATGACTGGGATGGCTTCGGCCAGATCCTGACGGCAAGCGGCACGACGACCTTCCGCGACGTCGTGGTCGAGCCGCAGGATATCGTCATCGACGACGAGCGCTTCCGCTATTCCGCCGCCTTCTATCAGCTTGTGCATCTCGCCACGCTGGCCGGCATCGGCCGGGCGATCACCGCCGATGTCGCGAAAGCCGTCGCGGAACGCCGCCGCACCTATACCCATGCCGCGGCCGCCCGCTCCAGCGAAGACCCGCAGGTTTTACAGGTCGTCGGCCGCATCCGCGCCGCCGCCTATGCCGCGGCCGCCATCACGCTTCAGGCTGCAGCGAGCCTGCAAAGGGCCTACGACGCGCATTTCATCGACGATGCCGATGCCGAGGAAAAGGCGAACGCGATTGCCGAACTGGAGGCCGCGCAAGCCCAGACGGTCGTCTCCGACCTGATCCTGGAAGCCTCGACCCTGCTGTTTGACGCGCTCGGCGCTTCGGCCACCAAGAAGCCTGCCGGCCTCGACCGGCACTGGCGCAATGCCCGCACGCTCGCCTCGCACAATCCGCGCATCTACAAGCACCGCATCATCGGCGACTTCGCGGTCAACGGCACGCCGCCGCCCTATCAATGGCGCATCGGCGCGAGTGCGGGCTGAGCGCGATGATCCGGCTCGAGACCGTCACAAAGAGCTTTGCCGGCAAGGAGGGCGCGGTCGCCGCGCTCGACGGCATCGACCTGACCATCGCCAAGGGCGAGATCTTTGGCATCATCGGTTCCTCCGGTGCCGGCAAGTCGACGCTGGTGCGGCTGATCAACCTGCTCGAACGCCCCACCGGCGGCGAGGTCTTCGTGGCCGGCGAGCGGGTGACGGATGCCAAGGGCCAGCGCCTGCGCGATCTGCGCCGGACGATCGGCATGGTGTTTCAGCATTTCAACCTCTTGAGCGCCCGCACCGTCGCCGGCAATGTCGCCTATCCGCTCGAACTCACCGGCCAGTACGGCAAGGCCGAGATCGCCGAACGGGTGGCGGCGCTGCTCGATCGCGTCGGCCTGTCCGAACATGCGCAGAAATATCCACGCCAGCTTTCGGGCGGGCAGAAGCAGCGGGTCGGTATTGCACGTGCGCTCGCCTGCGAGCCGCAGGTGCTGCTCTGCGACGAGGCGACGAGCGCGCTCGACCCGCAGACGACGGGCGCGGTGCTCGATCTGCTGCGCCAGATCAACCGCGATCTCGGCGTCACCATCGTGCTCATCACCCATGAGATGGATGTGATCCGCCGCACCTGCGACCGCGTCGCCGTGCTGGATCGCGGCCGCGTCGTGGAGACGGGGGTGGTGACCGACGTCTTCCTGCATCCGCGCCACGCCGCAACGTTGCGGCTGGTGCGCGAGGCGGAGCCGGACGGCGGTTCGCTCGATGCCGTCGCCGCTTCCGATCTCACCGGTCGGGTGGTGCGCCTCACCTTCACGGGGCCGTCCGCGCACAAGCCGATCCTCGGCCGCATCGCCCGTGAAAACCTCGTGGACTACGCGATCCTCGCCGGCCGCGTCGGCCATATCCGCGAAACGCCCTATGCGCAGTTCATCGTCTCGCTCAGCGGGCGGGATGTGGCAGGCGCCATCGCCGGTCTGCGGGCCAGCGGCGTCGATGTGGAATTGCAGGGCGGGGCACCATTGCACGAGATCGAGGAAAGACCGCGCCATGTCGTTTGACAATCTCTACTGGGGCGATATCGGTGCCGCGCTTGCCCAGACGCTCGCCATGGTCGGCGGTGCGCTGCTGCTCACCGTGCTCCTCGGCCTGCCGCTCGGCATCCTGCTCTTCCTGACCGGGCGGCAGCAGCTGTTCCAAGCGCCGGTCGCCTATGGCAGCCTGTCCTTCGTGCTGAGCATCATCCGCTCGGTGCCCTTCATCATCCTGCTCATCGTGCTGATGCCGGTAACGGTGCTCGTGACGGGCACATCGCTCGGCATTCGCGGCGTCATCTTCCCGCTCGTCGTCGGCACCGCGCCCTTCTTCGCGCGGCTGGTCGAGACGGCCTTGCGCGAGGTGGATCGCGGCATCATCGAGGCGAGCCTCGCCATGGGCGCCTCGACAACACAGACGATCTTCCGCGCCGTTCTGCCCGAGGCGCTGCCGAGCCTGCTGGCCGCCATCACCGTCACGGCCATCGTGCTTGTCGATTACACGGCGATGTCCGGCGCCATCGGCGGCGGCGGGCTCGGGGATCTGGCGATCCGCTACGGCTACCACCGGTTCCAGACCGAAATCATGCTGGTCTGCGTCGCGATCCTCATCGTCTTCGTCCAGCTCATCCAGGCGAGCGGCAACCGTCTCGTCACCCACTTTTCCCGCAAATAACCAACGTTCGGAGCACCCCATGCGCATCCTGAAATCCATCACCCTTGCGGCCGGCCTCGCCCTTGCCGCGTTCGGCCCGGCCAAGGCGAACGAGACGCTCGTCGTCGGCGCCACCGCCATTCCACACGCCGAAATCCTCGAATTCGTGAAGCCGATCCTCGCCAAGGACGGCCTCGATCTCGATATCCGCGTCTTCACGGATTACATCCAGCCGAATGCCCAGCTGGTCTCCGGCGAACTCGACGCCAACTACTATCAGTACAGGCCGTTCCTGAACGACTACAACAAGGAGCGCGGCACCGCGCTCGTGCCGATCGTGCCCGTGCATATCGAGCCCTTCGTCGCCTATTCGACAAAGATCGATGCGGTCGACAAGCTCGAAGACGGCGCGACGGTCGCGATTCCGAACGACCCGGTCAACGGCGGGCGCGGCCTGCTGCTTCTCCAGAAGCTCGGCCTGATCAAGGTCTCCGGCAAGCCGGAACTGACCTCGCCGGAAGACAAGCTGCCGACCATCAAGGACGTCGTCGAGAACCCCAAGAACCTCAAGATCGTCGAACTCGAATCCGCCCTCCTGCCGCGGGCACTGGGCGAGGTCGATCTCGCCGCGCTCAACGGCAACTATGTCTTCGAGGCGAAGCTCGACATCGAAAAGGCGCTGCTCATCGACCGCGGCCAGGATGGCTACAACGTGTGGAGCGAATATCTCGTGACGCGCCCGGAGACCAAGGACGACCCGCGTGTCGCCAAGCTCGCCAAGGTGCTCAACAGTGACGAGACGCGGAAGTTCATTGAGAAGCGCTACAAGGGACAGGTGGTCGCCGCCTTCTGATTTCCGCCTTTCGCCG
>NZ_JBLZPK010000049.1:0-10259 GCF_049199905.1 Shinella sp. M27 | reverse complement strand
TCTCACCAGCTCCATCAGGAAACCTTAGAGCGAGTTCGTCGGCCGCCAGAAGCGCCGCCGCTCTCGTTCGATGGCCGGGTTATAGGCCCCCCTTACCCAATCCGTCAACACCCCTTTTCATAAAAATAGCAAAAATCGACAAGTTATTGAAATTTATAGGGGATTTTGAGTGACTCTATCTTTGACCACCCGAAACATCCCCTGAAGCCAGGAAATCATCGCACGAAACGCCTGCCATGCGGTACACATGTACCGCACCCCTTTCCCACTACCGTGAAAACATCAAAACGGGCCGGTGCATAAGGAGAATGTCGGGGACATCGGCGATCTTTCGCTTGACTCCAGGCCAAACAAAAAGGGCGCCGACGGATATCCGCGGCGCCCTCCCCTCTTCGCTTTCACGCGCAGGATCAGCCCTTCAGCTTACCCATGATCTGCTCCAGGAAACCGAGCAGCACGGCGGAAACCACAAAGGCGAGGTGCATCAGCGTCAGCCACATCAGGCGGCCGTCGGTATATTGCTGCACGTTCAGGAAGACCTGAAGCAGGTGGATCGACGAGATCGCGACGATCGAGGAGGCGACCTTGATCTTCAGGCTGCCGGAATCGAGCTTGCCGAGGAAGGAGACATCCTTCTCCGCTTCATCGAAGCGGCTGACGAAGTTCTCGTAGCCGGCGATCATCACCATGAGGATGAGGCTGGCGACCAGCGCGGCATCGATCAGCCCCAGCATGGCAAGGATCATCTGGGCATCGTCATAGGCGAAGACGTTCTTCGCCACCTTGATGAACTTGTAGAGGAAGGAAACGGCATAGACGGCGAGCGCGGCGACGAGGCCGAGATAGAAGACCACGAGGATCCATCGGCTCGACAGGATGATGCGTTCGACGAGGAGTTCGAGGGATTTCATCGAGAGGGCTCCAGAGGATTCGGCTAGTCAAGGGGTGATTAACCAATGCCCATGAAGGCCGCAAGACCAAGCGGCGCACAGTAAAAAGGACGGCGCCTTGAGACACCGCCCTCCTTCAAAGGATGCAACCGTTATTATCGCGCCCGGCGGAACAGGCCCGCGACGAGCGACAGGACCAGAAGGGCCAGGAAGACGAAGAACAGGATCTGCGCGATACCGGCGGATGCGCCGGCGATGCCACCGAAGCCGAGCAGGCCGGCGACGAGAGCGATGACGAGAAAGACCACAGCATAGTAGAGCATTTTCGAACTCCTTCTTTATATCGCTGGAGAAACGACCGGCTGTGAAAAAGGTTCCGGCGCTCTTGCTTTAAAGAAACACATTGAATCCGCTTTTTCTTCTTCACAAAACGATGCCGCCGCGGCCTTTCGGCTGCGGCGGCATGAACGGAGACCAACGTGGTCAGCAGCCAGCCTAGTGGCGGCGCTCCCACTCGTCGATCTGCCGCTCGGCCTCCTCCTTGGCGAGGCCGTAACGCTGCTGGATCTTGCCCGAGAGCTCGACCCGGCGACCGTTGATCACATCGAGGTCGTCATCAGTGAGCTTGCCCCACTGTGCCTGGGCCTTGCCCTTGTATTCGGTCCACTTGCCTTCGATGATGTCCCAATTCATGTCGCTGTCCTTTCTGTTCGTTGAACGCGTGGCGTTGACGATAAGGAAATCTTTTGCGGCCGGAAAAGTTCCGGGATTTTTCAGTGCGCCCGAGCAACGCCCAGCGCCGGATGCACGTTTTCAGCGACAAGCAGGCCATCCGCCGGGGGCGTGATTTCACGGATATCGACTTCAAGACCCTTTTCGCGGCTCATGCGCCAGCTGATCTCGATATCTTCTTCCACCCAGGCCGGATCGATTGCAGCACAACGGGCATGCACGATGCGTCCCTTGGCACCGGCCCCGCCAAGGGCGACCGGCAGGGCGCCGACGCATTCCTCCATGGATTCGAAAGCCACTTGCGGTGCTGGAAGCTCTTCGCAGGACAGGCTGCCGGCGTTGCAGCCGATGAGAAGCATGAATGCGGCAATGTGTTCCATTTCACTCTCCATCATCCATCAGATTGGCATTCATCATTGGCCGGGAAATGGAGCGGCGCACAAAAAGGTTCCGGCGGACGACAATGGCCGGCCGTCACATTTTCGGGAACAAAATTGCCTTCTCCCCGTTATCGGCCCATCGCTCGATTGCGAAGCGGACGTGAAAGGAAGCGCAGATGCTCGGCACCATTCTCCTCATCATCCTGATCCTTCTTCTGGTCGGCGCCTTGCCGAACTGGGGATACAGCCGCGGCTGGGGTTATGGCCCGTCGGGCGGGCTTGGCCTGATCGTCGTGATCCTTCTCATTCTCGTCCTCATGGGACGAATCTGATCGCCAGGGCATTTTCGATGAACGCCGGTTCATCGAAAATGCCCTAAAATTTTGTTTTAACCGCATTATCCGACACCGAAGCGACATCGCTTCGGCTGGAAATGCTCCATAACCAGCCAGGAGCCGGAACCATGAAGAACACCATCATCGCGCTAGCCCTCGTTGCGTCCACCGTGACGCTCACAGCCTGCAGCCAGACCGAGCGCGGCACAGCGATCGGTGCGGCCTCGGGCGCAATCATCGGCGGCGCCGTGACCGGGCGCGCCGGCGGCGCACTGGCGGGTGCCGCCATCGGTGGCGCTGCGGGCTATCTCATCGCCCGCTCGGACCGGGACGGCTACTGCGTCTACCGCGATCGCCGTGGCCACCGCTACGAAGCCCGTTGCCGCTAACCGGCATGGCGCAGAAACCGAAACGGGCCTCGCGGCCCGTTTCGTCGTGTCTTGGACAGGAAAAGAGAAATGCTTTCAGGAACCGCCGTTGGCTTTTCGTTCGGCCTCGTCGAGCTTTTCCAAGAGGTCGAGCAATCGATTGGGAACAGGCTCGGTCTCGATGACGTCGTAGAAGGATTTCAGCTTGCGGCCGACCGGTCCGTTCGGGTCGAAGGCAGCCTTGGCGGGGGTGTTGCCGCTGCCACGTCTCTTGTCTTTACTGGGCTCGATCATGGTCTTGTTTCCATTGCCTGCCGACCGCTATCTTCCTTTTGCCCAAGATTCCCAATAGCAAGTCAGACTTAGCATGCTACCAATAGGTTTCCGCACAATGAACTCTAGCGGAAACGGTTCCGATGCGGAACATATTCAGGGAGAACTTCATGTCACTTTCCACCCGTATCGCACCGCATCTCGCCTATCTCAGGCGTTTTTCCCGTGCCGTCACGGGATCCCAGACGTCCGGTGACGCGTATGTGGCCGCCATGCTAGAAGCGCTCGTCGCCGATATTTCGATTTACCCTCAGGATCGCAGCGACCGGATCGCCCTCTACCGGCTCTATTGCACGCTCTTCGAGAACCTTGACGTGACGCTGCCGGAAAACACCTCGCCGTTCGGCTGGGAGCGCCAGGCCGCCGCAAACCTCGCCAACCTACCGCCGGCCGAGCGCAAGGCGTTCCTGCTGGTCGCCGTCGAAGGTTTCGACATGGCCGAGGCTGCCGACATTCTCGACGTTTCGGAAGAGCGCTTCGCCGAACTGCTCGACGAAGCCTCGCGCGATATTTCCAGCCAGGTCGCGACCGACATCATGATCATCGAGGACGAGCCGCTGATCGCCATGGACATCGAGGACATGGTCAAGGGCCTCGGCCATAATGTGACGGGCATCGCGCGCACCCATTCGGAGGCGGTCGAACTCTACCATCGCACCGCGCCGCGCATGGTGCTCGCCGATATCCAGCTTGCCGATGGCTCCTCGGGCATCGACGCGGTCAACGATATCCTGAAGAACAGCACGATCCCGGTGATCTTCATCACCGCCTTCCCCGAGCGTCTGCTGACCGGCGAAAAGCCGGAACCGGCCTTCCTCGTCACCAAGCCGTTCAATCCCGACATGGTGAAGGCGCTGATCAGCCAGGCGCTGTTCTTCGACGAACAGGCGCGGCTCGCCAAATCCGCATAACGCAAAAAGGCCCGCGAAAGCGGGCCTTTTCATCTGTCCAGTCGGTCGCGGCTTAGAGCGCGGCAACGACGATGACTTCAACCAGATAATCCGGCGTCGCGAGCTTGGATTCACCGGTGGCGCGGGCGGGCGTGTGGCCCTGCGGCACCCAGGCGTCCCAGACGGCGTTCATCTTCGGGAAGTCCACCATGTCGGCGAGCCAGATCTGGGTGGAAAGGATGCGGGTCTTGTCCGTGCCGGCGAGCGCCAGCAGACGATCGACTTCGGCCAGAGCCTGCTTGGTCTGCTCGGTGACGTCGGAGCCGGCCTGACCAACCTGACCAGCCAGATATACGGTGCCATTGTGCACGACGGCGCCGCTCATGCGGGCGCCGGTTTCAAAGCGTTTGATGTCCATGTGTCGTTCCTGTCAGGTCGAAAATCTCTCGGGAAACCCGCGGGCGAAGCCGCAGGCCCGTCGTCTATAGGGGGCGGAGCCGCCGGGCGCCAGTGGCAAGGTGCGGATTATGCCGCGATTCACGCTGGACGAGGTACTGCCAAAGCCTCGAAGACCGCGGCCACGGCTTCCGCACCCGGATCGGACACACCCTCCAGATCGCGTTCGCCGATATAGGCCGCACGGCCGGCCTTGGCCTTGGTCATGCGCTTCGTGGCATCCGCCCCCGTTCGCGCCGCCTTTGCCGCATCGGAAAGCGAACCGGCGGCAAGGGCGCGCAGGGCGGGATCGAGCGCATCGATCATCGTGCGGTCTCCCGGTTTTGCGCCGCCATAGAAGGTCATGCGGTCGAGGCCGGCGAGCAGCGCTTCGGCCACCGGAACGCCGCTGGAGAGGGTCTGTCCCGCGGCGGTGAAGAAGATCGACAGCAGGACGCCGCTGGAACCGCCCATGCTGGTGCCGAGTGTTGCGCCGATCAGGCCGAATGTCGCCGCGAGATCGGCAAGCGGCAGGATGGCGAGACGGCTTTCGATGCTGCGAGCGCCGGCAGCCGCCGTCGAGCCCGTATCGCCATCGCCAGCGCGGGCGTCCAGGCGATTGAGGTCCGCTTCAAGGGCGACAAGGGTGGCGCAGACCGTGCGGATGGCGCTTTCCGTGCCAGCATCGGCGCTGGCCGCCGGTGCTTCGGCAATGACGGACGTGGGACGCGGCAGGATGGTGATGGACTTTGGCTCGACGGGCGACACCCACGCGTGCGTCGCAACGGCGGCGCGGAGCGCCCTTTCGCGGCTTGGATCGAGCTTGATGAGAGAGAGTGAGAAGCCGTTCATGTTGAGCGCGGTCATCAGCGGCGCGGGGCCGATAACCAGGCGGATACGGCTGGCCAGCGGTGAGGACAGGACCGCGTTCGTGACCACGCCCATTTCGAGCGGCGGCACGGCGCCGAGATTGTTGATGAGAAGCGCATAGTTGCCCTCCCCCGCCATGTGGCCGGCGAGCCGTTCCGCCATGGTCGCCACCAGAGAGCGGGCACTGTCGATGGCGATACGCTCGACACCGGGCTCGCCGTGAATGCCGAGACCGAGTTCGCCTTCGTCGGGACCGAGCCGCTCTTCATACGCCTGACCGGGGATCGAGCAGGAGGAGAGCGATATGCCAAGCGAAATGATGTCGCCGGCCGCGGCGCGGGCGGCGGTGGCGACGGCTTCTAGATTTTCGCCCGTCTCGGCCAGATGGCCTGCGATCTTGTGCACGAAGAGCGTGCCGGCGATACCGCGCGGCTGCGGCAGATCCGGCAGCGCGATGTCGTCGGCGACGATGACCATCTCCACCTTGAAACCTTCGGCACGGGCGCGCTCGGCGGCCAGGCCGAAGTTCAGCCGGTCGCCGGTATAGTTCTTCACGACAAGCAGGCAGCCCGCCTCCCCCGTCACCGCACGGATGGCCGTCAGCACGGCATCGACGCTGGGCGAGGCGAAGATTTCACCCGAAACGGCGGCCGTCAGCATGCCGCGGCCGACGAAGCCGGCATGGGAGGGCTCGTGCCCCGCCCCGCCGCCAGAGACGACTGCGACACGGTCCTTCGTCCAGTCGGCGCGCAGGATGACCTTGATGTCGGGATAGGTGTCGAGCCGAGCCAACTGACCCTCGGGCGCCGTCATCAGCAGGCCGTCGAGCGCTTCGGTGACGATGTCTTCGCGCCGGTTGAGGAAATGTTTCATGGCGGCCTCCCTATATCTGGGCCGCAAGTCCCTGCAATGCGGCCGCCACGATCCTCTCGATGGGCGCGTCGATGTCAACCGCGATGACGCCGGGCTCCCCCGAAGGGTCTTCCAGCGTCGCGAGCTGGCTGTCGAGCAGGCTCGCCGGCATGAAATGATTGCGCCGGGAGGTCATGCGGCCAAACAGCAATTCGCGGCTGCCCTTCAGGAAGACGAAGGCAAGCTTGCCGCCGGCGGCGGCGCGCAAGCGGTCGCGGTAGGATTTCTTGAGGGCCGAGCAGGAGACGACGATGCTTTTGTCCTGCGCAAGCGCATCGGAAAGGGCGCGACCGATAATGTCGAGCCAGGGCCAGCGGTCCGCGTCGTCAAGCGGGATGCCCTTCGACATCTTCTCGACATTCGTGGCGGGGTGCAGGCTGTCGCCTTCGATGAAGGCGGCGGAAAGGGTTGCGGCAAGGCCCTCGGCGACCGAAGTCTTGCCGCAACCGGAAACGCCCATGACGACGATCGCGCGCGCGTTCGTCATCGCGTCAAACCTCAGGCGACGCGCTTGCGGCGCTCGACGCGGGCGCGGATGGCGTCCACATCGACGCGGGGCGTCGCGGCAAAGAGGGTTTTAGTATAGCTGTGCTGCGGATCATTGAAGACCTGATCGCGGCTGCCATATTCCACGGCCTCACCGAAATACATCACCATCACATCATCGGCGATGTGGCGCACGACCGAGAGATCGTGGCTGATGAAGACATAGGTCAGCTGGAACTCGTCCTGCAGGTCGGCGAGCAGGTTCAGCACCTGGGCCTGCACCGAAAGATCGAGCGCGGAGACCGGCTCGTCGAGCACCAGAAGGCGCGGATTGAGCATCAGCGCGCGGGCGATCGCCACGCGCTGGCGCTGGCCGCCGGAAAACATATGCGGGTAGCGCCCGTAATGCTTCTCTTCGAGGCCCACTTTCTTGAGGATCGCCATGGCGTGGTCGCGCCGTTCGCCCGCCGGGATTTTCGTGTTGATGACCAGCGGTTCCGTCAGGATGTCGCCGATCTTCTTGCGCGGGTTGAGCGAACCATAGGGGTTCTGGAAGACGATCTGCACCTTGCTGCGCATCTCGGAGGTCAGCGGCTCGCTGGCGATATCGACCTTGCGGCCGTCGATCAGCATTTCACCTTCGGTAATCGGGTCGATCATCGTGACCATGCGGGCAAGGGTGGACTTGCCGCAGCCGGATTCACCGACGATGGCGAGCGTCTTGCCCTGCTCGACTTTGAAACTCACGCCCTTGACGGCGTGCACGGTCTTGCCGGCTTTGAACATGCTGCCGGGGATATGATAGTCGCGCTTCAGGTTCTTTGCTTCGAGAACTGGGGTCATCGTACGGCTCCCGCAAAAATCTCGGCGTCGGTCAGCTTTTCGGTGATCGTCGGCAGACGGCCGCCGGTGGCATTTTCCGGCAGGGCGGCAAGCAACGCCTTGGTATAGACGCTCTTGGGTTCGGAAAAGAGCGACAGCACATCGGCCTGCTCGATCTGCCGGCCCTTGTACTGCACGATCACGCGATCGGCAGTCTCGGCAACGACGCCCATGTCATGGGTGATGATGATGAGGCCCATGCCGTGTTCGGCCTGGAGCTTCATCAGCAAGTCGAGGATCTGCTTCTGGATCGTCACGTCGAGCGCGGTGGTCGGCTCGTCGGCAATCAGGAGCTTCGGATTGCAGGCAAGGGCAGTCGCGATCATCACGCGCTGGCACTGGCCGCCCGACATCTGGTGCGGGAAGTGGCCGAGGCGTTCTTCCGGGTTCGGAATACCGACCAGCTGGAACAGTTCGATCGCCCGGTCGCGGCGCGCCTTGCGGCCGAGATCGGTGTGGATGCGCAGCACTTCCTCGATCTGGAAGCCCACGGTGAAACACGGATTGAGGCTGGCAACCGGCTCCTGGAAGATCATGGCGATATCCTTGCCGATGATCTTGCGCCGGTCGGCATCGGACATGGCCTTCATGTCGCGGCCGTTGAAGGTCAGCACATCGGCCGTCACCTTGGCCGTCCAGGGCAGAAGGCCCATGGCGGCGAGCATGGAGACGGACTTGCCCGAGCCGGATTCACCGACGATGGCGAGAACCTCGCCCTCGTCGACCTTGAGGGACACACCATCCACCGCCCGGAAGGGGCCGGAGGCCGTCTGGAATTCGACGGTGAGGTTTTTGATTTCGAGAAGCGACATCACGACCTCTTCAGCTTGGGATCGAGGGCGTCGCGCAGGCCGTCACCCATCAGGTTGATGGCCAGCACGGTGATGAGGATGGCAAGGCCGGGGAAGGTCACGACCCACCAGGCACGCTGGATGAACTCGCGCGCTTCGGCGAGCATCGTGCCCCATTCCGGCGTCGGCGGCTGCGCGCCCATGCCGAGGAAGCCGAGGGCTGCCGCATCGAGGATCGCCGCCGAGAAGGCGAGCGTCGCCTGAACGATGAGCGGTGCCAGGCAGTTCGGCAGGATCGTAAGGAACATCAGGCGCATGGTGCCGGCACCCGCGACCTTCGAGCCGACGACATAGTCCTTGGACTTCTCGGTCATCACGGCCGCACGCGTCAGGCGCACGAAATGCGGCTGGTTGACGAGCGAGATGGCGATCATGGCGTTGACCAGGCCCGGCCCCAGCACGGCCACCAGCACGAGGGCCAGTAGCAGCGAGGGAAACGCCAGGATGATATCCATGATGCGCATGATGAACGTATCGACCTTGCCGCGGAAATAGCCGGCGACGAGACCGATCAGCACGCCCGAAACCACCGACAGCGTCACGACGACGAGACCGATGAAGAGCGAGAAGCGCGCGCCGTAGATCAGGCGCGAGAGGATGTCGCGGCCGACGGCGTCGGTGCCGAGGATGTGTCCCCAGGTCCCGCCTTCGGAGAAGACGGGCGGCAGGAGAAGCACGTCACGGCCCTGGACGCTCGGATTGTGCGGCGCGACGAAGGGCGCGAAGACCGCGACGATCAGGATCACCAGGAAGATGAACAGGCCGATGACGGCGCCCTTGTTGCGCGAGAAATAGAACCAGAATTCGTATAGGCCCGAAGGCGGCGTGGTGTTTTGAACAGTTGTCACGGGACCGCCTCCTAGTGCCGGATCCGCGGGTTGATCCAGCCGTAAAGCAGGTCGACCACGAGGTTGACGATCATGATGACGGCGGCGATCAGCATCAGACCACCCTGCACCACGGCATAGTCGCGCTTGAAGACGCTATCGACCATCCACTTGCCGATGCCCGGCCAGGAGAAGATCGTCTCGGTAAGGATGGCGCCCGCGAGCAGTACGCCGACCTGCAGGCCGATCGTGGTTATGACCGGGATCATCGCGTTGCGCAGCGCGTGCACGCCGATGACGCGGAACGGCGAAAGACCCTTGGCGCGCGCGGTGCGGACGAAGTCCTCGCCGAGCACTTCGAGCATGGCCGAGCGGGTCTGACGCGCGATGACCGCAAGCGGAATGGTCGCAAGCACCACTGTCGGCAGGATCAGATAGGTCAGCGCCGATTTGAAGGCGCCGGCCTGCCCGGAGATCAGGCTGTCGATCAGCATGAAGCCGGTGACCTGCGGGAAGAAATACATCAGCGAGATGCGTCCCGAGACCGGCGTCCAGCCGAGATAGCCGGAGAAGAAGATGATGAGCAGCAGGCCCCACCAGAAGATCGGCATGGAATAGCCGATGAGCGCGACGCCCATGATCGACTGGTCGAGCCAGGTCCCCCGCTTGACGGCGGCAAGCACGCCGGCGGGAATGCCGAGCGCGACGGCGACGATGATGGCGCAGAGAGACAGTTCCAGCGTGGCCGGGAAGAGGTTGACGAAGTCATCCAGAACCGGCCGCTTGGTGACGATCGACGAGCCGAAATCGCCCTGGAGCAGGCCGGCCAGATAGTCGAAATACTGGATATACATGGGCCGGTCGAGGCCGAGCTGATGCATGAGCTCGGTGTGCCGTTCCGGCGACATGACGCGTTCGCCCGACATCAGCATGACCGGATCGCCCGGCAAAAGTCGAATGAAGGAGAACGCGATGATCGATACCCCGAGGAACGTGGGTATCAGGACGGCGAGCCGTCCGAAGATAAAGCGAAACATGGGAGCCAATCCCTTCTTATTGTGAAAAACC
>NZ_JBLZPK010000048.1:146773-160454 GCF_049199905.1 Shinella sp. M27 | reverse complement strand
GTTTCTCCAGGCTGGCTTGCCAGGTCCGCCAGCCGGACACATAAGGCCTTGCCGCCGCGTCGAAACCAGCCATCAAGCTGGCGAGCGCGTTGTAGCCTGCCTCTTCCGGCTCGCCAGCGAACCCGAGGGAGAGAAACACCCGGTCGTTTTCTTGTGAGAAACCGATCTCGCCGGTGAGCGATACATTGCCCTCATCGGCACGCAGTTGGCCGGGCTCGAGCATGCCCTGGTTCACAAGCTGCCGCCAGCCGTCTGATACCCCGACATATCCGGCCGAACTGGATAGCCAGGGCAGGGACGATGCGAGTGCCAGCGAAATGCCGTCGCGGCCGGTCGCAAACAGCATCTGTGTTCGCTTGTAGTCGCCGATCCAGGCCGAGTTGCCCATGCCGCAGTTGAAAAGATGCGGAGCGAGCAAGACGTAGACACGATAGTCGCCGAGCTGGCCTTTGAGAGGCGTGAAGACGATGTCCTGCAGCACGGAAGGGCGCACCGGATCCGTCAGGACACGCTTTTCGATCCGATATGCGCCGTCCATCGCGATATTGCTCAGGCGATAGGCGGGAACGCCATTTTCGACGGGTTCTATCAGGTGCTGCGCGTGCCGCTTCTCTTCGGAGAAATAGCCCTCGGGACCCGTGACGATCAGGCCGAGATCACGCGTGCAGGCGCGGTCCACCCGCGGATAGTAGATCTCGTTGAGAATGCCGTGGCTGACAGTGAACCAGACACGGCTCGCCGACGAAAGAGCGGTGCCGACGCCACTTTTGGCACTCGACGTCCAACGCGCAGCTATCCCCCGGGGGTAGGTCGATCCCCCTTCATTGCTCATTCCGTTCTCCTGTCGGCGGCTGGATTTTTCGGTAAAGACTTGCGGTGTATAAAGTTCGCCGAAATGTGTTTGGCGATTGCGACATATCGATGTTGCGGTGGTCGATCTCGGCGCTATCCGGCAAATTCATTTGGTCCGACTTTCTCCGGCTGCACCGGTTATGCGGTTGCGGTTTTCGCCCGAACTTTCGGCAGAAGCGACTTCAGCAGATCGGACAACCTTTCGATCTCGACGAAGATGACCGGCGTCATGAACAGTGTGAGGGCCTGACTGACAATCGGCCGCCGATGACGGCAATGCTGAGCGGCTGGCACAATTCAGAACTCGCGCCCGTGCCCACCGCGATCGGCACGGCCCGAGCAGCGCGCAGAATGTCGTCATCATGATCGGCCGGAAGCGCCTGACGGCGGCATCGTGAATGGCCTCGATGGGCGGGCGTCCTTCGTCTCGTTGCAGGGTCAGGGCAACGTCCACCATCATGATGGCGTTCTTCTTCACAATGCCAATGAGCATCAGGAGCCCGATCAGGGCGATGACGGAGAGGTCAATTCCGCAGAGCTTCAACGCCAGCAGCGCGCCGAAGGCGCGCCGAGGGCAGGCCGGACAGGATGGTCAGCGGATGCACCAGGCTCTCGTAGAACACGCCGAGCACGGTATAGATCGTCAGCACTGCGGCGGCGACTAGCAGGCCCGTATTATCGCTGGCCTGCTGGAAGACCCGCGCGGCGGCGGCATAGCTCGTCGTCACCGTCGAGGGCAGGGCGATCTCCCGCTTTAGCGCATCGATCCGGGCGGTCGCCGTGCCGAGGGAAACGCCGGCGGGAAGGTTGAACGACAGCGTGACGGCGGTCAGCTGGCCGGCCTGGCTGACGGTGACCGGCCCTGCCCTGCGCGTGATCGTCGCGAAGCTGGAAAGCGGCACGAGCGTTCCCGAAGAAGACGCGACGCGGATGGCGCCGAGCGCCTGTTCGTTCCAGTCGAGCGATTGGTAGTATTCCAAAAGTACCACGAGGCCGATGGTGATCGTCATCGTGGTTTCCACGCATCTGTCCCCGAAGTTTGGGTATTCGATGCATCCTCACATTTACTCTTGTATTTTTTTTATTACATATGTATCCATTGCCGCGTGGGTTTTGGGAGCAAGCCCCAGATACAAGCCCTCGTTCCATCATTCAGGCGGGAGGAAATTTCGCCTGCTCCAAGGGAGGTCATCATGAAGAAACTTGCCATGCTGCTGGCGTGCGCCGCCGCATTCGCTTTGCCCGTCGTCGCTTCGGCGCAGGACGCTGCCGGAACCGCCAAGAAGGACAGCTATCGCTTCGTCGTCGTGCCGAAGGTCGTGCATCCGTGGTTCGACAAGGTGAACGAAGGCGCACAGGCCGCCGCTGCCGCGATCAAGGCGCAGACCGGCTCGAGCGTTGAAGTCATCTATTCGGCACCGCAGTCCGCCGACGTCGTCCAGCAGAACCAGATTATCGACAGCGCGCTCGCAACCCAGCCCGACGGCCTGGCGCTCGACCTGCTCGATCCCTCGGGCAACCGCGCCTCGCTCGAAGAAGCGCAGAACCAGAACATTCCGCTGGTGATCTTCGATTCAATCCCGCCGGAAGGCATGGCGATCCCCTATATCGGTTCCGACTTCTGCGAGCAGGCGAAGATCGCTGCCCGCCGCCTCGTCGAAGTTCTCGGCGGTGAAGGCGAAGTCGCCATCATGCAGGGTGTGCCGACCGCGCCGAACCATTCGATCCGCGCCGAATGCCACCGCCAGGTCTTTGCCGAACACAAGGGCATCAAGGTCGTCGCCGAAGGCATCGACAATGACAGCATCGAGACGGCGCAGCAGCAGGCCGCCGCCATCATGCAGGCAAACCCGAACCTCAAAGGCTGGGTCGCGTCCGACGCCGCAGGCCCGATCGGTATCGGCCAGGCGATCGTCGAAGCCGGCAAGCAGGGCAAGGTTACCCTCGTCGGTCTCGACAACCTGCCGGAAATGCTCGACATGATCCGCGATGGCGTCGCTGACAGCTCCTCCGCCTCGCAGCCGGAACTGCAGGGCTACTGGTCGGTCATGCTGCTCTGGGCGCAGGCAACGGGCGCCAAGGTGCCGGGTTACCTCGACACCGGCAACGCGTTTCTCACCAAGGAAAACGTCGGCGGCTGATCCGGCAGAAACCGGATTGCCGCGAGGCGCGGGTTTTCCCGCGCCTCTTCTGTCTTCATCCTGCGCGCAGGTATCCCATGGCTTATCTCGAAACCCGCGGCCTTGGCCGGGACTTTCCCGGCGTGACCGCCCTCGACGGGGTCGATCTGTCGATCGAACTCGGCCGCACGCACATTTTCGCCGGCGAGAATGGTGCGGGCAAATCCACCCTCGTCAAGATCCTTACCGGCACCGACCGACCCTCACGCGGCCAGGTGCTGATCGACGGGCGTGACCCGGCAGAGGATGCGAGCCTCTACAAGAACGTCGCCTATGTGCCGCAGGAGCTCAATCTCTTCCCGCAGATGAGCGTTGCGGAAAACCTTTTCATGCCGTTCGAACGGACAGGGCATGGCGGGCGTCTCGTCAATCGCGGTGCGCTCGTCGAGGAAGCCCGGACCTATCTCGAACGCTTCGGCATCGAGGCCGATCCGCGCGCACTGGTCGCCAACATTTCCGTCTCCGACCAGCAGCTGCTGCAGATCGCACGCGCCTGCACCAATGCCGACATGAAGGTCCTCATTCTCGATGAGCCGACCTCGTCACTGACGCGCGTCGAGGTGGATCGGGTCTTCAAGGTCATCCGCGGCCTGCTCGACCGCGACCACGCTATCGTCTTCATCAGCCACAAGATGGACGAGGTCTTTGCGATCGGCGACGACTACACGGTGCTGCGCAACGGCGAGAAGGTCGAAAGTGGCCGGATTATGGACATCGGCGAAGCGGACCTGATCCGTGCCATGTCCGGCCGGGACCTCGCCTTCGACGAACATTTTCGCCCGCAAGGGCCTGCTACCGACACGATCATGGATGTGCGCGGGCTTTCCGGCGCCCGTTTCCACGATGTCAGTTTTACCCTACGCCGTGGCGAGATTCTCGGCTTTGCCGGGCTCGTCGGCGCCGGGCGCTCGGAAGTCATGCAGACGGTCTTCGGCTTCCTGAAAGCCAAGGCGGGTGCAGTGACGGTCGACGGCAAGCCCTGGGCGTTGAACGACACATCCGCCTCGGTCGGCGGCGGCATGCTCTACCTCTCGGAGGAGCGCAAGCATCACGGTATCTTCCCGCTGCTGTCGCTGCGCGAAAACATCGGCATTTCCATCCTCTCGCTGACCAAGGGCTCGTTCGGCATCAGCCGCGGCCGCGAGCGGGAGGCGGTGCAGAAGATCATCGACGACTACGGCATCCGCACCTCCGGCATGGGCAAGCGCATCTCGCAGCTCTCCGGCGGCAACCAGCAGAAGGCCATCATCGGCCGGGCGATGGCGACGCGGCCGCGCGTGCTGATCTTCGACGAACCCACCAAGGGTATCGACATCCGCACCAAGACCGAGATTTACAAGATCATGAAGGGTCTGGCCGAGGAGGGCGTAGGCGTCATTCTCGTCTCCTCGGAACTTGACGAACTCAAGAAATGCGCAAGCCGCATCGTGACCATGCACCATGGCCGCATCACCGGCGAGTTCGACACCACGAACACCAGCAATGAAACCCTCGTAGGCGCCATCTTCGGCACGGAGGCGAAAGCCCATGCAAACTAGTTCCACGCAAACCAGCGCCGTCGCGCATCTGGCGCGCAGCCCGCTTGCCGGCGTCTTCGTCGCCCTCGCGGTCATCTTCACGCTGTCCGCGATGATCTCTCCCTACTTCCTCACGCCTTATAACCTGTCGGTCATCGCGCGCGGGCTGGCCTTCGTCGGCCTCATCACCATCGCGCAGTCCATGCTGATGGTGCTCGGCGAACTCGACCTGTCGCTCGGCGTGATCGGCGGCCTGTGCGGCGTCATCTCCGGCATCCTGATGGTGCGGCTCGGCTTCGAGCCCTATTCGGCGATGCTGCTGGCGATCCTGCTTGGTGGCTGCCTTGGCCTTCTCAACGGCCTCTTGGTGACCGTGCTCCGGCTGCATTCGCTGGTGCTCACTATCGGCACAGCCGGCATCTTCGGTGGCGCGAACCTGGTGCTGACGCGCGGCGTCGCGATCACGGGCATCCCGCGCGATGTGCACTATCTCGGCCGTGGTGATCTGCTTGGCGTGCCTGTTCCCTTCCTCATCATGCTCGTGGCGCTGGCTTTCGCCACCTTCGTCATGCTGAAGACGCCGTTCGGCCGCTACATGTATGCGATCGGCAACAACCAGGCCGGTGCGCGCATGCTCGGCATCAAGGTCGACAAGATACGCCTTCTCGTGTTCGGCGTGGCCGGCGCGATCGCCGGACTGGCCGGCGTTCTGATGGTCGCGCGCCTCGGCACCGCCCAGCCGTCGATCGGCGATACCTGGGTTCTGGCGCCGATCGCCGCCTCCGTCATCGGCGGGGTCGCCACGACGGGCGGCATCGGCAGCCCGATCGGGGCGATCTTCGGTGCCGGCATCATCGCCATCATCGAAAACATCATCGTGCTCTTCGGCGTCTCGCCCTATTGGCAGGGTATCGTCTCGGGCGCGATTGTCGTGCTCGCCATTTCCTTCGACGCCATTTCCCGCCGTTATCTGCGCCGTGACGTTTGACGCAAGCCGCCGCATCGATCTGACGAAAGACAAGAGAATGAACCAGGAAGTCAAAACCAAGAAGCTGATCAACGCGCCGGAAAACATCATCGCGGAGTTGATCGAAGGCATGGTCGGCGCGCATCCGGACATGCTGCGCGTGGAAGGGTCTACCGGACGGGCCGTCGTCGCCGTCGATGGCCCGCGGGATGGCAAGGTGGGCATCGTCGTCGGTGGCGGCTCCGGCCATGAGCCGGCCTTTGCCGGCTATGTGGGGCGCGGCCTTGCCGATGCCGCCGCCGTCGGCAACGTCTTCGCCTCTCCCTCGCCTTCACACATCGTCGAAGCCGCCCGCGCCGTCGATGGCGGCGTCGGTGTCGTCATGCTCTACGGCAACTATACCGGCGACGTCTTGAACTTCACCATGGCCGCGGAAGAGCTGGAACAGGCCGGCATCGCCGTGCGCCATGTCGCGGTTGCCGATGATGTTGCTTCCGCCCCGATCGAGCGCAAATCCGAACGCCGCGGCATTGCCGGCGACTTCTTCGTCTTCAAGGTCGCCGGTGCCGCCGCCGATCTCGGCGAGCCGTTGGCGCGCGTCGAAGCCTTGGCGCAGGCAGCGAACGAGGCGACCCGCTCGATGGGCGTGGCGCTCAGCCCGTGCTCGCTGCCGCAGACCGGCAAGCCGAACTTCACAATCGGTGACGACGAGATGGAAATCGGCATGGGCATCCATGGCGAACCCGGCATCCGCCGCCAGAAGCTTGCGCCGGTGGACGAGGTGACCGACGAACTGGTCGATGCCGTCATCAAGGAGCTTGGCCTGAAGGCGGGCGAGCGCGTTGCCGTTCTCGTCAACGGTCTCGGCGCCACGTCGCAGATCGAGCTCTACCTCATCTTCCGCCGCGTCAAGCAGCGGCTCGATGCACTGGATATCGAAATCCATGCCTCCTGGGTCGGTGAATATGCCACCTCGCTGGAAATGGCCGGCGCCTCCGTTACGCTGATGAAGCTCGACGACACGTTGCAGGCGCTTCTCGATCATCCCTGCCGCACGCCGGCCCTCGTCGTCGGCGCCTTCGAGAAGACCGACGGCATTGCCGCGCGCAGCCGCAAGGCCGTCAAGGCTGCCGAGAGCACGGCAGCCGCACAGGAAAAGCCGCGCGAGCTTCTGACCGAAGGCGACGTCACGCCTGTCATCTTCAAGATGATGATGCATGCCGTCGGCAACGAGATCATCGCGGAGAAGAACTGGCTTTCCGAACTCGACGGCGTAATCGGCGACGGCGACCATGGTGTGACGATGGAGATCGGCTGGAAAGCCGTGCAGAGCGCGCTAGAAGACAGCCAGGATGACGAGACGATCGAGGGCATCTGCAAGCGCATGGCGAAGGCCTTCCTGGATGCTGTCGGCGCTTCCTCCGGTCCGCTCTACGCCACCGCGTTCCTGCGCGCCGGCACGGCCGTCAGCCACCGCCTCAACCTCGATGGTGCGGGCATGGCCGAATGGCTGAGTGCCGCCTGTCAGGGCATTCGCGATCGCGGCCGCGCTGATCCCGGCGACAAGACGATGATCGACGCCTGGGGCCCGGCGGTCGAAGCCGGCCAAGCGGTGGCGAAGGACGGCGGCTCCGCGCTGGACGTGCTGGTTGCCGCGCGCGACGGCGGCGAGGCTGGCATGAAGGCGACGGCGGCACTGGAATCACGCCGTGGTCGCTCGGCGAAGCTTGGCGAGCGCTCGGTTGGCCATATCGACCCCGGTGCGGCGTCGACGTTCGTGACACTGCGCGCCATGACGGCTGCACTTCAGAAGGCGCTTGCCTGATTGAATGCTCAGCGCGGGCCTTGCAGCAGGGCCCGCGCGACACCTTCGTTGGTGACAAGCCGGTTGACATAGCCGGCGCGCAGGATCGCCCGGATGATCGGGATTTTGCGAATACCGCCGGAAACCAGCACGGAAATTGGTTTCAGCTTTAGCTTGTCCGGCGGCAGCGCGATGATCGAGTCGTTGAGGAAATGATCGATCGCCTGACCGCGCGCGTCGAGAAACCACCCCATGAACTCGCCGACCGCGCCGCGCTTCAGCAACGTGTCGAGATTGTCCTTCACCACGCGGATCTGCGTCAGCGACGTATCTTGCGCCAGCGCGCCGCAGGATACGATGCCGATATCGGCGATCTCGGTGCGCGCTAGCACGTCCGTTAGCTCGTCGTTGAGCAGTAGGGCGTTGCGGCTTTCGGGATTGGCGCAATAGATTGGCGCCGTCAGATAGTGACATTCGACGCCGAGCGCACGCGCAAAGGCCGTTGCCACCTCGAACGTGTTGGTGGCCGAGCCGCTGGTGACGCCGCCGGTGAGGCCGACGACCCAGCTTTCCGATTTCGGTTTTGCCCGCAGGCTGCGCACGGCAAAGCTCAGGGTTCGACCCGAGCCGATGCCGACGCCCATGTCGCGGCCTTCGATCAGGTCGCTGGCAAGCGAGCCGGCAGCCTCACCAATCACCCGTTTCTGCTCGAGATAATCGTCGAGATCCGGCACTACGATGGCGTCGACGAGGCCGTAGCGGGCGGAAACTTTTTCGGCGAGTTCGATGCAGTCGGTGAGCGGCAGGCTGACATTGACCTGCACGAAGCCGGATTCGCGCACCTGGCCGATGATCTTGTTGACCTTCAGCCGCGTGATGTTCATTCGCTGGGCGATTTCCTGCTGGGTCTGCCCGCCGATGAAATAGAGCCATGCGACACGGGCGCGCTCCAGGTCCTCGTCGAAATGTCCCCAATCTTCGCTCATGCGGTGCGGTATTCCCAGATTCACTTCGTCCTCGATACTCACTTCATGTGTAGCGAGCAACTGGGCAAATGACAGAGAATGAGACGCTCTCATGATCACGCGTCGCCCCGTCCGGCATCGCCTCCCGCAGTTGGTCGATCTGGCGCTCTGATTGCGAAAAGCTGGACCGTTCATAACTTGAGTTTTCAGTCGTAATTTTCCCGCTGGGAAAGGAGCGGAAGCATGAAGGCATCGACGTTGTGAGACGCCCAGAAGGCGTTCATTCGGCGATGGTAAGCGCATCAGGCCAGATGGTGTTTTGGCCCAGAATGCGTCGCAAGGCTGCTTTGGCCATTCGTTCGCTGCTTCAGCATCTCACTAAACTTGAAGAATATCAGGAAGCGACTTCACGTTTTGAAATGAACCGTCACCGAAAATGAGTTCCTATTGCCCGCGAGTGCGGGCATTCCATAGTGAAAGATGTCTGAGCCATTGCTCGACAATACGAATCAGAGAGCATGCAGCATGGATAAACCGATCGCTTTGACGCGCATCTCCGAGAACACTGTATTTCGAAAAGGCGACGTTTTCGTTCTCTTCGGCGAATTGTTCGGTCGTGGATATGCCACCGGCCTTCTCGACGAAGCCCGACGGGCCGGAATGCAGATCGTGGGGTTCACCGTTGGGCGACGCGATGAAAACAACGTGTTGCGGCCGCTTGATGCCGACGAACTGGCTGTCGCTGAAGAACGGCTGGGCGGCACAATCATCAACATCCCGCTCATGGCTGGTTTCGACCTTGATGCACCCGCTGGAGGTCCTACGCCGACCGACCTCCTGTCCAAGATGACGCTTGAAAGCTGGCAAACCGACAAAGTCGACTGGGATTACGTAGAGCAATGCCGCGATATAGCCACAGCTCGGTTTACGGAAGCTCTTTCGCAAGCCATGGCCGTCCTCGACGGAATGGTCGCTGCCGGCCGCAATGTCTTCTTTGTACACACAATGGCTGGCGGCATCCCAAAAGCGAAGGTGTTTTTGGTCGTTGCCAATCGGATATACAAGGGGACCGGACCACGCCACATGTCGTCGCAGACGTTGCTGGAAAGCGACATGGGCAAGCTCATCCTGCAGAACTTTGATGACGTATCAGCCAACACCTTTCGCCATCTCATAGATCTCAGCGCGGCGATCCGTGGACGGGTAGAAGCTTCGGGCGGTCAGGTCCGCTACACGGCATACGGTTACCATGGATCGGCAGTCCTGATCGATGGAAGCTACCGTTGGCAGACATACACCAACTACACCCAAGGGTATGCCAAGATGCGGCTTGAGAGCATTGCTGAGCAGGCTTGGGCGGCGGGAGTCAAGGCAACCGTCTACAATTGCCCCGAAATCCGCACCAATTCGTCCGACGTGTTCACGGGGATCGAGCTGCCGCTGATCCCACTTTTGCTCGCCTTGAAAAAGGAAAATGGAGGCGGGTGGGCCGACGAGCAGTGGCAGGCCGGTCAGGCACTTTTGGCAGATGGCCTGACAATGGAGGACGTTTTCCACAAGATCACCGATATGCAGGCCAGCGAGGTCATGCGTCCGTTCTATGATTTCTCGGCCTGGCCAATGGCAAACAGTCAAGCCCAGGCCGATCTGACAATCGGAACATCAAATGAAATCACCCAAATGCACCGGGACAGCAAGTTTATGCTCGGTGATCTCCTGAGCGGTCTCGTGGTGGAGGCGACCGGGCAGCTTATCTTCGGCGAATCCTCGGAGCCCTCCGGTCCTGTGCTGTGGCTCAACCACGATATCGTCGCTCGGCGGCTAAATGCTTCTCACACGCGTTCGAAATCGACCGATCCGATGATGGCAGATGACGTGCTTTCCTTGGCGCGCGAGATTGCTTGACAGCTCGCAGTTTAGCCTGGAAGCGGGCCCTTTGGGCAAGGATAGTCGGCATTTCCTTCACCATTGTCTGATCCGATAGGAATGCTCGTGTATGCTTGGCCTGTTGACGAGCGCTGGTGTTGAAAGCGGTGGCACCGATCGACATTCAGGATTCCGAAATCACGAGATCGCTGAGTCATAGAGCCCTGTGTTGAACCACGGAGGCGTTTGCGTGGGTATGAAGTGGTATGAGTTGAATGATGGACAATGGCTGATCAAGTTGGGGACATCACGCAAGCCCAGGCTCTTCTATGACCCAGAGCGGAGATGCCGTTCTGGCGGACAAAGCCTATGACAGCAATGCCTTGCGGGATAGGATCACAGACATGGAGCCGAGGCGGTCGTCCCGCAGAGGAAGCCCTCTACAAACACCGCAACCGCATCGAGCGTTGTTTCAACCGAATGAAACACTGCCATCGTTTCGCAATACGTTACGACCGCCGCACAACTCACTTCGAGGGCTTCGTCTATCTCGTCGCTGCAATGATCTGGCTACGGTGAATGTCGCTTCGCCCCAGCGCTCTTCGTTCAGGATTCCGGAATGTTCTCCCGGAAGATGACCTGAAGGCGTGGAGGATGGTGTTCCAGTTTTCGACCAAGGATGGTGTTCTTGAGCACGGAGATGGCTTCGCGCGCCTCCACGCGCGGGTTCTGGTCTATAACGGCATCAATGGTGCCGTCGAGAAGGAAGCGCTTGGTGCTTTCCGTAAGCTCGTGACCAACGAAGATGACGGAGGAAGCCATGCCCGCCTCTTGCAAGGCTTGCCCGATACCGGCATTGCCGGCGCCGATATTGTAAATCCCTGAGAGATCTGGGTGGCGCTTGAACAGAGCGACCGCTTCTTCATAGGCGCGCTGCCGGTCGTCGCGGACTTCGCGCAACTCGACGATATCGAGGTCGAAAAACTCTTCCATGATGACATGCCGGAAGCCCATTTCGCGCTCCTCGTGGCCGCGATAGGAGAGGGACCCTGCAAATAGTGCGATCTTGCGCTTGGTGCCGCGGCCGAGGAACCGGCCGAGCAGATAGCCGGCAAGCCTGCCTGCCGCGCGGTTATCGATGCCGACATAGCCCGTGCGCGGAACGTGGAGGATGTCCGAGGCAAGCGTGACGATCGGCATGCCGGAAAGCGAGAGTGCGCGCATGGCCTCACGAACCGTCGGATGATCGAGGGCAATAACGCCGACGCCCTGCGTTACTCCGATCAGAGCGTGCAGAGTTCGAGCGAGTGTATCGGGATTGAAGCCCTCGATCGACTGGATGCGGATGTCGAGATCGTCCTGCAGGGCGCCCTGATTAACGATCTGCGTCAGAAGATTGGCGATGAAGGTGTTCGTGCCAGCCGGCAGTACGAAATCGAGCCGGATTTTTCCTGTTGTCTCAGCCGCCTCCGAAAATGGCGCGGCGAGATAGCCGAGTTTTCGAGCCGTCTCCAGCACGGCGTCGCGGGTTCGTTCCCGCACGCCCTGACGGTTGTTGAGGACCCTGTCCACCGTCGCCGGCGAGACGCCGGCTTCACGGGCGATGTCCGTCAATGTCGAGCGCAAGGCCTGTCCTTTCACGAAATGATGGGAAATGATGTATTTCTCTGCGAGGAAAATACAAGATGGTTCGCATATTCCCGACGCCTTTTCCTCAAGAAACCGCAGAAACGATGGTCGAGAACTCCATCATTTCTCGTCAAATGGTGATGAGCTCAACGTCAAACACGTAAACGTAGCAGGCAAAAGATGTAATATGATTGCTTTTGATGTTGACATGCATCATTACGCGCTCCATTACTCGTCACGCTGACGGGTGAGGAGACCTCTCGGCATGGAGGAGAACATCAATGAGCGAGATTCTGACGATCTCGCGCCGTGGCCTTCTGGCAGCCGGCGCGAAGACATTTGCATTGACTGCTGCCATCGGCATTGCACCGCAGTTCATCCGTCCAGGCCGGGCCTTTGCGGCCGACGCGCTCGCGTCTGGCATGATCGGCGGCCCGACCGGCTTCGAAGGGGCTGAGCGCTACCAGTACGGCGCCGACACGCCGGAAGGCCGTGCCGTTGAGGCTGCCAAGGCACTGAAGGCCGCCGGCAAGGCACCGGAGCGTATCGTACTCGGTCTGTCCGACGGTTCGATCGGCCAGCTGACACAGGCTTTCCCCGCCGGTGCGCCGTCCATCAAGGAGCTTTGGGAGAAGGAAACCGGCATTGCGCTCGACATTGTCGGCGTGCCGAACGGTCAGGAATTCACCAAGACGATGCAGGACATCTCCACCAAGGGCGGGGCGTTCGACATCTATGCGGTGGAATGGAACCGTCTGGGCGACCTCGCGGAGACGGCCGGCATCATCAAGCTAGACGAGTATGTCGCAACCCACAGGCCGGAATGGGACGATCCGGAGCGCGGTTACGTCAATGGCGCCAGGGGCGTGTCGTTGCTCAACCAGTATCGCGGCTCGACCTATGGCGTATCGCTCGACGGCGACTTCCAGACCTGGAACTACCGCACCGACCTGTTCAACGACGAGGCCGAGAAGAAGGCCTTCTCAGACAAGTACGGCTACGCGCTGGCACCGCCGCGCACCTGGAAGGAGCATGCCGACGTTGCGGCCTTCTTCCACCGTCCGGACAAGGGTCTGTTCGGCTCGACGGACCTGCGCAATCAGGGTTGGGGCTATACCAACTGGTACCAGCGCTTCGTCTCGATGGGCTCGCCCAACCAGTTCCTGTTCGGCGACGATGGCAAAGCGCTGATCAATTCCGAAGCGGGCTATCTCGCCACCCAGGAATATGTCGAGTCGCTCAGCCACCATTCTCCGGATGCCATTTCCTGGGGCTGGCCGGAGCAGTATGGCAACTTCGCCTCGGGCGGTGCGGCGATGACCTGCGCCTTCTCCAATCTGCCGAAGTTCCTCGACAACAAGGCGAACGAGGGCTCGAAGGTCACCGGCAAGATCGGCTCCATGCTACCGCCCGGCCGTGATGTCGGCGGCCAGCTCGTCAGCCGCTCGGTGCTGTGGCTCAATCTGTCGGCCTCGGTCTCGGCGCAGAGCAAGCATCCGGAGGTCTGCTATCTGCTGCTGCAATGGCTGGGCTCCAGCCGCATCTATTCGTGGATGACGGCCAATCCCGGTGGCTACTTCGATCCGTTCCAGCTGTCTAACTTCGCCGATCCGCTCGTGCGCGAGACCTACCACGACTACCACATGGATGTCGTGCGCGAGACGGTGGCGCGCACCGTACCCTCGATCAACTATCCCGGCGCGACCGCCTTCCACAACGCACTCGACGAAAACCTGATGGCCGCTCTCACCAAGGCGAAGACGCCGGAGGAGGCAATGGCCGATACCGAGAGGCAATGGCAGCGTATCGCGCGGCGCACCGGCGAGGACAAGCTGCTTGAAGCCATCAAGTCTAACAAGGAGGCCTGGCCGACGGTTCTCGATCCGCTGGCCGGCTGAGCC
>NZ_JBLZPK010000048.1:140898-146685 GCF_049199905.1 Shinella sp. M27 | reverse complement strand
GGCGGTCACACTCATCCCAACGCTCTGGATGGCCTCGATGGCCTTCAAGCCGATTGCCGAATGGTCCGCCGCCGGCGCCGACCTGACCTGGTGGCCGAAGAGCCCGACACTCGACAATTTCCGCTTCATCTTCGGCACTTCGACGTCCGATCTCATCGTCGCGCTCGACCGCACCGCCGGCAAGCCGATCCTGGCGTCGCTGCTCTCGGCTGTCTTCGGCACGCTGATCGCCATGACGGCTGGCACGGCCGGTGCCTACGGCCTGTCGCGCTTCGGTTCGGGCCAGAACCTGCCGCTCGCACTCATCCAGCTCAGGCTCTTTCCGCCTATGGCCGTCATGATCCCCGTCATGATCATGTGGGCCTTCTTCGGTCTCGTCGATACGTGGTGGGGGCTTGCGTTGATCTACGGCATCGTCACGCTGCCCTTCGCCTTCTGGCTGATGAAGACCTTCTTCGACGACATGCCACGCGAAATCGAGGACGCGGCGCTGGTCGAAGGCTGCTCGCGCCTGCGCGTCTTTATGAAGATCACGCTGCCGATGATGCGCCCCGCGCTCGCCAGTTCCGCGCTCTTCGTCTTCATCCTGAACTGGTCGGACTATCTGATCGCGCTTCTTCTCACGACACGCGAATGGGTGACGATCCCAGTCTACATGGCCTCGCTGTCGTCCTCGATGACCGGGCAGCTCTATGGCGCCAAGGCAGCACTTGGCCTGATCGCCGCTATACCGCCCGTCATCATGGGCATCGCCATCCAGAAACATCTGGTGCGGGGTCTGACCTTCGGAGCCCTCAAGCAATGAGCATGCTCGCAACCGAGGAGAAAATCTCCGTGACTGGCGATCCGTTGACGCCCGAGACCCGCATTGAAGATGGTGGGCGCCGCCTTGGCCTGATACTGACGCTGCCGGCTCAGCTGCTGGTGCTCTTCATCGCGGTCTTTCCGCTCTTGATGCAGCTCTATATCAGCCTCACCGACTGGTCGCCGCTCGATGGCATCGGCTGGTGGCAAGCCTATGAACTTTGGAACAACTTCGCCAACTATACCGACCTTGCCATCGACAGCCGTTTCTGGGATGCGCTCTGCCGAACCGCGCTGGTGATGCTGATCTGCGTACCGGCGGAATTCCTGCTGGGACTTGGCCTTGCCATCCTCTTCATAGACAATTTTGCTGGCAAGCGGGTGTTTTACTCGATCATGCTCATTCCCATGATGGTCGTGCCCGCGGTCGCCGGCTACATGTTCTTCATGCTGTTCCAGTCCGGCGGGCCGGTGAACGATATCATCTCGACGCTGACCGGCCAGCCCTTCGCGCTCGCCTGGTTGTCGAGCCCCGGCACGGCGCTGATCGCCGTCATGATCGCCGATATCTGGCAGTGGACGCCGCTGATGTTCCTCATCCTGCTTGCCGGCCTTGTCGGCGTACCGGAGGACCAGATGCGAGCGGCAACGTTGTTGGGTGCAAGCTGGTCGCGGCGCTTCCGCACCATCGTCATGCCAAAGATGAAGACGATCATCATTATCGCCCTGTCGATCCGCGTCATCGAGAACTTCAAGATATTCGACACGCTCTACATCATGACGGGTGGCGGGCCGGGCGTCGCGACGGAAACCATCTCCGTCTACATCTACAAGGTGACGCAGCAGGACCTGATCTGGGGATATGTCGCGGCCATCGCGCTCGTCATCCTGATTGCACTTTCCATTCTCGTCTCGCTTGCCATCAGCCGGATGAACGCGGCGAAGGAGGCCTGAGCCATGACCGCCATTCACCTTGAAAACCTGGTCAAGCGCTTCGGGTCCTTCACGGCGCTGAAGACGATGGACCTCGAAATCCGCGATGGAGAGTTCATGGCGCTATTAGGGCCTTCCGGCTGCGGCAAATCCACGACCATGAACATGATCGCCGGCATGGAACAGCCGAGCGAAGGCCGCATTACCTTCGACGGCCGCGACATGAACGGGGTTGCCATGGGTCGGCGCGGCGTCGGTTTCGTGTTTCAGAACTATGCGATCTTCACGCATATGAACGTCTACGACAATCTGGCCTACGGCCTGAAGGTCCGTGGAACGCCTGCGTCCGAAATCGACCGCCGCGTCAAGGCGATGGCCGATTTTCTTCAACTGACGCCGATGCTAGACAAGCCCTCGGTGAAGCTGTCGGTCAACATCCTGCAACGCCTGGCGATCGGCCGTTCGGCCATCGTCGAGCCGGCGATCTTCCTGCTGGACGAGCCGCTTTCCAATGTGGACGCCGCCTTCCGCGCCGTCATGCGCACGGAACTCAAGCATCTCCAGCGCCAGTTCCGCCAGACCATGGTCTATGTCACGCACGACCAGCTCGAGGCGATGACCATGGCGGATCGCATCGCAGTGATGGATCATGGCGTGCTGCAGCAGGTCGGCACGCCGCTGGAAGTCTATAACGACCCGGTCAATCTGTTCGTCGCCGATTTCATCGGCTCGCCGGGCATGAACCTGCTCAAGGGTACGCTTGCCGACAGCGACCGGGGGTTGGTGGCTGATCTCGGGACGCTCGGCGTCACCGCGCCGCTCGATCCCGCATTGTCCGCAATCGCGCGGGCATGCGGCGTGCGTGAGGTCGTCTACGGTTTTCGCCCGGAACGGGTCGTGTTAGCCCGGGCGGGGCAGGGGCTTGCCATGCCCATCACCTTCATCGAGCGCATCGGCGCGCGAACGGTCGTTCACTTCGGTGACGGAGAGCGACGCGTCAAGGCGGTGTTCGACAATGATGTCACCGTCCAGGCAGGCGAGACCGTCCATGTCGCCGTCGAGCCGGGCTTCGCCCGGCTGTTCGATGCCGCGACCGGCGTCGCGATCCGGGAGGTGTAAAACATGGCCGGTATTTCCTTCCGCAATGTCACGAAGCGTTTCGGCAAGACGGTTGCCGTCAACAATGTGAGCTTCGATATCCAGCCGGGTGAGTTCTTCTGCTTCTTCGGACCGCCGCTTTCGGGAAAATCGACCGTCCTGAAGCTAATCCTTGGGCTGGAGACGCCGGATGAGGGAGAAATCCTGATTGGCGGCAAGCCGGTCAATCGGGTCTCGCCTGCTGACCGCAATGTGGCGATGGTGTTCCAGAACCTCGCGCTATTCCCGCATATGACGGCGGGCGAGAATGTCCGTTTCCCGCTTGTCGAGCGCAAGGTGCCGGAAGAAAAGATCCGCGCGCGCGTCGAAGCTGTAACGGCGAAGCTTCATATTTCGCACCTGTTGCACAAGCCGCCGTCGCAGCTTTCCGGCGGCGAGCGCCAGCGCGTGGCGATTGCCCGTGCGCTTGTGCGCGATCCCGTCGCCTATCTCATGGATGATCCGATCTCGGCGCTCGACGCGAGGCTGCGTGAGGAAACTCGCGTCGAGCTGAAGCGTATCCAGCGCGATCTTGGCCAGACGCTGATCTACGTCACGCACGATCAGGAAGAGGCCATGTCGATCGCCGATCGCATGGCGATCATGGAAGAGGGCGAGATCCGCCAGATCGGTTCGCCGACCGACATCTACGATACCCCGGTCAGCCGTTATGTCGCCCGCCTGCTCGGCGCCCCCATGATGAACATCCTGCCCGCGGTGCGCGGCAAGGCACTAGAAATGGCGGACGGTACGATCAGTCTGCCGCTCGAGACGGTTCCGGATGGTGCCGCACATGTCGGCGTGCGTCCGGAAGACCTCAAGGTCGAGCCGTGGAACGATGCGCGTCCGGGGCGGCCGGCCACGGTCTACGAGATCGAACCGCTCGGCGGCTACACCGTGGTAACGGTCGATACCGGGGCGGAAAAATTGAAAGCGCTGATGCGTGGCCAGCCAGATATACGGCTGGAAAGTGCGGTGGCGCTGAGCTGCAATCCGATCAAAGCGCATTTCTTCAATCTGGCGGGTGAGGCTGTCAGCCTGTGAAAGAGCATATCTAACGGGAGGTTACCATGAGCGAAGCCAGGGGTTTTGCGCCCGATCCGCAGGTGCGGGTGAGGGATTACAAGATCGGCTGCATCGGCGCCGGCATGATCATGGCGGAATGCCATCTGGCGGCCTACAAGGAGGCCGGCTTTCCGGTTGTCGCCATTGCCTCGCGCACGAGGGACAAGGCGGCGGCGGTTGCCGAGCGCTGGGGCATTGCCACCGTACACGACACGCCGGATGCGCTGATCGCTGATCCCACCATCGACATCATCGACATCGCCTTCCCGCCGGATCAACAGCCGGAGCTGATCCGCAAGGCGCTCGCCCAGCCGCATATCAAGGGCGTTCTTGCGCAGAAGCCGCTTGCGCTGACACTGGAGGACGCCATCGAGCTGCGCGATGCCGCCGCCAAGGCCGGCAAGATCCTCTCAGTCAACCAGAACATGCGCTACGACCAGTCGATGCGCGTACTCAAGCAGATCCTCGACAAGGGGGAACTTGGCACGCCGGTCCTGGCGACGATCGAGATGCGCGCCATTCCGCACTGGCAGACCTTCCTTGAGGACTATGACCGGCTGACGCTGTCCAATATGAGCGTGCACCATCTCGACGTGCTGCGCTTCCTGTTCGGCGACCCCGAGACGATCACGACGCTGACCCGCACCGACCCGCGTACGACATTCGCCCACAAGGACGGCATCACCGTTTCGACTCTGACCTTCCCGAGCGGCGTCATGGCCGTATCGATGGAGGACGTGTGGTCCGGTCCGCGCGAAGAGGGGTTCGACAGCGACATCTACATCAAGTGGCGCGTCGAGGGCACGGACGGTGTGGCGCAGGGAACGATCGGTTGGCCCGACGGGTCGCCTTCGACGCTGACCTATGCCTCCAAGGCGACGACCGGTGGCAAGTGGGTAACGCCAACCTGGGACACGATGTGGTTCCCGCATGCCTTCGTCGGTGTGATGGAGCAGCTGCAATATGCGGTGAAGTCGGGCGAACCGCCGGCGCTCTCCGTCGCCGATAATGTCAAGACCGTG
Organism: Shinella sp. M27; assembly: GCF_049199905.1. NCBI lineage: Bacteria > Pseudomonadati > Pseudomonadota > Alphaproteobacteria > Hyphomicrobiales > Rhizobiaceae > Shinella > Shinella sp. M27. The sequence goes on along the minus strand of NZ_JBLZPK010000048.1, from coordinate 141,724 downwards.
GCGCTGATCGAGGCCGGCTACAAGTCGATCGACGAGGGCCGCACGGTCAGGCTTTCCGAAATTTCCATCAATTCATGAATAACGAGGGAGGATTCTCATCATGATGCAGACAGGTATTTTCACCGGCTATTTCCCCTATGCGCTGGAAGAGACGGCAAAGAAAATCCGCGCGCTCGACTTCAACACTGTGCAGCTCGACATGCACTTCAAGGATATTGACCTTTCGGCCGGCCAGATCACCAAGGACAAGTGCGTCAGGATCCGCGAGACCTTCCGCGATCATCACCTGCCGATCTCCTGCATCTCCGGCTACACGAACATCATCCACCCCGATAAGGCCGAGCGCGACCGCCGCGTCGGCTATCTCAAGGAAATCATCCGTAACGCGCGTCATCTCGGCACGCCCTATGTCATCTCGGAAACCGGCACCTACAACACGGAATCCGACTGGGTGCATCACCCGAAGAACAAGACGGAAGAGGGCTTCGAGGAGTGCCGCAAGGTCATCGCCGATCTTGCCCAGCATGCCTATGACCACGGCGCGGTCTTCCTGCTCGAAACCTACGTGAACAACGTCGTCGGCTCCGTCGAGGAGACCGTCAAGATGTTTGCGCAGGTCGATCATCCCGGCCTCGGTCTGCTGATGGATCCGACTAACTATTTCGAGACGCACAATATCGACCGCATGGACCAGATACTGAACCAGGTGTTCGATACGCTCTCCGACAAGATCAAGATCGGCCACGCCAAGGATGTGAAGCGCTCGGGCGACGACAAGTCGGAAAAGCATGCCGATATCGGTGACGCGGATGCGCTGGAAAGCCAC
>NZ_JBLZPK010000048.1:106278-140742 GCF_049199905.1 Shinella sp. M27 | reverse complement strand
CGCCTCTTGAGACAGCATGACCTGCCTGGCAGGGAAAAGGAACAACACGATGGTCGAACTATTCGGGGAAGCAAAGTCGCGCCGCGATATCGCTGCCAGCGCAGGACGTTTTTCGCAATTTGCCGGCGTTCGGCTTATGACGTTGTCCGACGGTCTTGAGCGTGGCATCCGCATGCTCGAGTTCCGCAGCGGCACGGGCCTGCGTTTTACGGTTCTGGTCGATCGCGCCCTTGATATTGCGGACTGCGAGTATCGCGGCATGTCGATCGGCTGGCACTCGCCGTCCGGCTTCCGCCATCCGGGCCTGCACGAATACGAAGGCGAGGGCGGTCTCGGCTGGATGCGCTCCTTCTCCGGCCTGATGGTCACCTGCGGCCTCGACCATATCCTCTTCATGTATGACGAGCCGGCCGACCACTATGTCTATGGCCCGAAGAAAACGGTGAAGCACTCCATCCACGGCCGCGTCGGTACCATTCCCGGCAAGCTGGACGGTTACGGCGAACGCTGGGACGGCGACGATTGTTATCTCTGGTGCGAAGGCACCGTCACGCAGGGAACGGTTTTCGGCGAACATCTCGAACTGAAGCGCCGCATCGAGATCAAGGCGGGCACCAACGATATTCGTATTGCCGACACGGTGGTCAATCGCGGCTTCTACCGCACACCGCACATGTTCTGTTATCACATCAATGTCGGCCATCCCGTTCTAGCCGAAGGGTCGCGCTATCTGGCACCTGTGCGCGACGTCGTCTGGGCCGCGCATGCTGGGGCAGATTATGAGAAGCAGGGCGTCGGATACCGCACGATGCCCGCGCCGCAGTTCGGCTTCCACGAGCAGGTCTGGCAGCATGAAATGGCGGTCGACGAGAAGGGCGAGGTTCCCGTCGCGCTGGTCAACGATCGCCTGGGGATTGGCTTTGAGGTCGTCACCCGCAAGGATCAGTTCCCTTGCATGTATGAATGGCAGAACCTGCAGGCCGGGCAATATGCTGTTGGCATCGAGCCCTCGACCAACCATGTGCTCGGCCACGGCGCCGCCCGTGACCGAGGCGAGCTGATCTGGCTCGAAAATGGTGAAGAGCGCCACTACGACACGACGTTCCGCATCCTTCCCGATGCCGAGGCGATCGCGGCGAGCGAAGCGCGGATTACGGCCATTGCCCGCCAGCCGGATGGCGATTTCCCGCAGCCTTCGGGCAACCACGTTGTTCTGGAGGGCCGGTCATGAACATGCAGGCACAGCAGCCCGTGCAGAAGGAGAACTCCATGATCTCGGTCGCTGGCAAGGTCATCCTGTATACCGGTGCGGCTGGAGGGCTCGGTGCGGAGACCACGTTGAATTTCCTCCGGGCCGGCGCAAAGGTCGTCGCCCTAGACAACGATCCCTTGAAGAACGCGGCCTTGCAGACCTCGGCGGACAAGGAGGGCCTCGGCAATCTGGTAATCCAGGCCATCGACCTCTCGGATCTCGCAGCGTTGCGCACGTCTCTCGAAGAGCTGTCGCGCGAGGTCGGCGGCTTCGATGTGGTCATCAACAATGCCGCCATCTATCCCTCAAAACCATTCGAGAATTATTCCCTTGAGGAAATGCAGCGGGTCCAGCGCATCAATGTGGATGCCGGCATCGTCTGCGTTCAGGTGGCGCTGCCGCATATGCGCGAACAGGGCTGGGGGCGTATCATCAACATCGCCAGCGTCACCTCGAATGGCGGCTGGGCCAATCTTTCGCCCTATGTCCAGTCGAAGGGCGCGCTCATCGGCCTTGCACGCGCCTGGGCACGAGAGTTCGGCGCCTATGGTATCACGGTCAACGCGGTTTCGCCCGGCGCCTTCCCGACGGATGCGGAGAAGATCCATCCCGATCCCGAGGGCTACACCCGCTTTGTGCTGGATCATCAGGCGATCAAGCGGCGCGGTAGCGCCAGCGACATTGCCAACGCCCTGATGTTTCTGGCGTCGGATGCTGCCGGTTTCATTACCGGGCAGACATTGAATGTCGATGGCGGCTGGGTGATGAACTAGCGCTAAAGATGCGAATATGCCATGTCGGGCCGGGGCATGACCGCGCCCCGTGATGCCTGCAGCACTGGAGTTTTCGCGTGAGCCAACCTCTTTATCTCGCCGTCGGATCGCTCAATCGCGAGGCACCCTATTTCCAGGGTGCCCGCGGCGAGGGGCTCACCATCTTTTCCTTCGACGAGGATGCGCTGGGCTGGACGCGCCTTGCCAACACGTCGACCATCGACAATCCCACCTTCCTGAGCGTCAACGCCGCCTCTGGCGTAGTCTACGCCAATTCGGAGGTGTTCGGCTGGCATGAGGGCACGGTCAGTGCTTTCCGTTTTTCACCTGCAACGAAGACGCTCACCTATATCAACAAGCAGCCGACACTCGGCAGCATCTCGGCCTATAACATGGTGTCGCGTGATCGACGTTTTGTGCTTGTCGCCAACTACTCCATGGGCGGCGATGGCCCGGACCAGTCCGTTGCGGTTTTCCCCATCCGGAAGGATGGCGGTCTTGCACCGGCTGCGACTTCGGTGCGGCTTGATGGCCCGCTCGGCCCGGTCGCCGACCGGCAGGAGCGGCCACATGCCCATATTGTAAGCGAGATTCCCGAGGGAGGCGTTGTCCTCGTCGCCGATCTGGGCCTCGATCAGGTCGTGGAATATGCACTTTCGAACGACGGTACGCTCATGCGATCCGCCAGCGTGACGCTGCCGGCAGGCGCGGGGCCTCGCCATGTCGCGCAGCATGCGAACGGTCGTTTCATTTATATTTCCAACGAGTTGGATTCCACGGTGTCCTTCGTTGCACGCGACGCTGGCAGCATGACGCTCAAGCAGACGCTGTCAACGATCCGGCCCGGCGTGGAATCTCATGGCGCAGATATTCATCTGTCACCGGACGGGCGTTTCCTCTATTGTTCGAACCGGGGCGAGGACAGTATAGCGTGTTTCATGGTCGATCAGGCGACGGGTCAGTTGACGCTGCAGGATATCCAACCTTCGGGTGGCAAGACGCCGCGCAATTTCGCGCTCACTCCGAGCGGTCGCCATGTGCTGGTCGCCAACCAGAACGGTGATGCGATCGTGATCTTTCGGCGAAACGAGGAGACGGGTGCGCTGACGGACAGCGGAAGGCGTATCGAGATCGGCACACCCGTATGCGTGCGGCCCTTCATACCGTGACGGAGGAAAAGCAGCCTGCAAAACGTGGCCGCCGAAAGGGCTCAGGGGTGACGATGGCGGATGTCGCCGCCGCCGCTGGCGTCTCCATGCAGACGGTTTCACGCGCGCTTCGCTTTCCCGATACCGTGACACCGGAAAACCGCAAGATCATCGACGATGCGATCAGGAAGACGCACTACGTCCACAATCTCGCGGCTAGTCATCTTGCTTCGCATAAGAGCAATACCGTCGCTGCCGTCATTCCGACGCTGTCGGCCTCCGTCTTCGCTGAGACCATGCAGCACTTCTCCGAGGTCCTGCATCGCGAGGGCTATCAGATATTTCTCGGCAACACCGATTACCGGTTGGACCGCGAGGAGGAGGTGATCCGCAGCCTGCTCGGACGACGGCCGGATGGCGTGTTCCTGATCGGCGCGCACCACACCCGCGCCAGCGTGACCATGTTGAAACGTGCCGGCATTCCAGTCGTCGAAGGCTGGGACATGACGGAAAAGCCGATCGATCGGCTCGTCGGCTTTTCCAACACGGTAGCCATTGCGGAAATGGCGCGGCATCTGGTGCGCTCTGGGCGAACGAACATCGTTTTTGCCGGCGTTCTGCGCAAGGGCGACAGCCGCGCGGCCGAACGCCGGGACGGGTTTGCTGCCGTCATGGAGGAATTGTTTCCCGGTAAGACGCCGCGCATCTCCATATCACGCGACCTGCCCTTGACCATGGCGTCCGGCGCGGACCTGCTGCGCAAGGCACTTGCGCGCTATCCCGAAGCGGATGCCGTGATGTTTTCGAGTGACATCATTGCCTCGGGCGCGCTGCAGGAAAGCGTGCGCATCGGGCTCAAAGTGCCGGAGCGACTTGCCATTACCGGCTTTGGTGATTTCGAGCTCGCCCGACACCTCATTCCGTCGCTGACAACAGTATCGGTGCCCTCGGCGGAAATCGGCCGTGAGGCCGGGCGCCTTCTTCTCGAGGGCATGCGCGGCATCCAGTCCGAAACCACGCTGATCGACATGGGCTTCAAGCTAATGATCCGCGATAGCGGTTAGCGCGCTGGAATGCCCGGACGGTGCTCGAAGTCGGTGAGCACCTCGCAGCCGGTCGACGTTACCCGCAGCATGTATTCGAGCCGCACTCCGCCGATGTCAGGATCGAGCGCTGTCGGCTCGACCATGATCACCATGTCTTCCCTCAGCGTCTCTCGTTCATAGGCCACCAGGCGTGGCCATTCATGCACGCTCGTACCGATCGAATGGCCGGAATGGTGCGCGTAGGAATAGCCGTGTCGGGTGATCGACGCCTGCAGGCGCTGGTCGAGCGTGTCGATGCCAAGGCCGGGGCGGATGGTTTCGATTGCCAGGTCCAATGCAGTGCGGGCGGCGCTGAAGAGCTTTTCGAAGCCGGACGACGGTTGCCCGATCATCGCGGATGCACAGCTATCGCCCCAGTAACCGGCGACGCGCGGTGCGAGATCGCAGATCAGCGGATCGCCTCTTTCGAGGATGCGGTTGCCTGGCCACCCCATGAACTGCGACGTACGCCCGCGCCCGGAGATCAGATCTCCAGTCACCGGCAACCGTTCGCCGGCGCGGGTTTCCATGGCCAAGCGGACGGCGGCGAACACGTCAAGTTCACTCATCCCGGCACGGGTCGTTGAAAGGAACGCCTTCTGGCCCTCTGAGGCCGTCAGCGCCGCTTCGCGCAGCAGGCCGATTTCGGTTCTGGTCTTGATGGCGCGCTGGCGCCGGAAGGCTGGCTCCACGGGAACGATCGCGTTGCCTTCCAGCAGCGGGAGGATCGAAGCGGGTAGAGCGTGGTGCTCGACCGCGATTTTTCCACCGACCTTTAGGCGTTGCAGCAGGACCCTCGCCTCCGAAACGTAGTTCGCGAAGATATCGGTCGGCTCCTTGAACGAGAAGCCCGTATAGGTGACGACGAGATCGGCCCAACTGCCGGTCCCTGCCTCCAGATTGGTGACGAGCAGCCCGGTTTCACCGTTCACACCTACGATGCCGAGGCTGGGGCCGCCTGCGAAAGGCGAAGGGCCGGCCTCGATGCCGGAGATATGGCCAAGCGCATAGGCGACGCCGTCGGGACTGGTAAAGAGGCCCCAGTCCGCGCCGGATTCTCTGATCGCGGCGATGGTTTTTGCAAGTCGTTCGTCCATGGGCCTCTCCTCAGATCAGGTTGCGGATGTGCTGGTCGCGTCCGTAAGCCGCAACCAGCAGGAGGATTAGCAGGCCGAGTGCGGACTGAACCAGCGCCTCCGACAGGCCAAAGCCGATCAGCACCGTGCGCAGTTCGACGAGGACAATGGCACCGGCGACCGTGCCGACGAAACCGCCGCGTCCGCCGATCAGCGCGGTACCGCCGATCACCACCGCTGAAACCGTCTGGAACAGATAGGGCGTGCCGACGGTTGCGCTCGACGAACCCGTAAATCCGACAAGCAGGATACCCGCAAGGGCGGCGAAGGCCGCACTGAGTGCAAACGTCGTCGTCCACATCGCAACCGGTCGCACGAGGGCAAGTTCCGCCGCCTTCAGGTTGGAGCCGAGCGCATAGAGGCGACGGCCGTAGACCGTTCGCTGCAAGACAAAGACGCATCCGAGTGTCAGCGCGAGCGTGAACGGGATCAGCCAGGGAAAGGGCAGCGGGCCAATCGTTCCGCCGAGCGAAACGAAGTCATTGATAAACGGCGGCGCCGAGCCGGTAGGAAGGCCGCGTGTCCAAAGCTGCACGGCGGCCTGAACGATCGTGCCGACGCCGAGCGTGACGATCAGCGGGTGGATCGAGAGGCCAGCCGATAGCGCGCCGGACACCGCGCCGATTGTGCCAGCGCAGGCGATGACGATGAGAAAGGCCGGTAAAGCCGGCATGCCGCTGCCATACAGGCTGGCGAAGACGACGTTGGCGAAACCGATCACGAAGGGGATCGAAAGGTCGATGCCGCCGAGGATCATGACGAGCGTCTGGCCCAGGGCGGCGATCGCCAAGAGCGATGCCAGGATCAGCATGGCACGCACCGAGAACGCGCTGCCGAAGCCCGGAATGAAGATCGTTCCGAGCAGGAAGACGACGACCACGCCAATGAAGGCGATCAGGGCGCGATTGGAGAAGAGGGCGATCGTCATCGGCTGGCCTTCCAAGTCTGGAACCGTGCTTTGAGCGTTTCGGAATTGAGGCAAACGGCGAGCACCAGAACGAGGCCATAGGCGGCCTGCAGCATGAAGGTGGAGACGTTGAAGGAGGTCAGCACGTTCTGCAGCAGGAAGATATCGGCCGCGCCGATGAAGGCTGCCGCCAGCCCGCCGACGCCGCCGGCGAGACTGACGCCGCCGAGCGCTGCCGCCGCAATGGCGATCAGCGTATAGCCGGGCCCGATGTTCGGGTCGCCGGACCCGATCAGTGCGGTTAGCGCAAGGGCCGCGACACCGGCAACCAGACCGGAAAACACATAGGCGAAGAACCGGATGACGGGCACATTCACCCCGGCGGTAAACGCGGCGCGATCATCGCTGCCGACGGCCATCAGAAGCTCGTAGAATGGCAACCGCTTGAAGAAGGGCCAGGCGACGATGACGACACCGACGGGGATGAAGGACAACGGGCCTGAAAGCGCAGACAGCCATCCCGGCACGGTGCCGGACGGCGAGGGCAGAATGGAGAGCGCAAGGCCGCTATAGATAAGATAGGTCGAGAGTGTCGCAACGATCGGCTGGATGCGCAGGATCGCGGCCAGGAAGCCGTTCAGGGCACCGGAGGCAAGCCCGAGCAGGAGAGCGGCCGGAACGATGATCCAGGGCGAGGATATGCCGAGATCACCGATGACCACCTTGATGAGGATGACGTTGATAAGGCCCATGAGTGGGCCGACCGATACATCAATGGAGCCGCGACCGGCGAGGAACGGCAGCGTCGTCGCCATGGTTGCAAGGATCATCGGGGCGGCGAGGCCGAGTACGGTCGACCAGTTCGCCGGGGAGAACCGAACGGGGTTGAGAACGGCGTTGAGCAGAATGAGTACGACGAAAAGGATCGCTGCGAGGCGTGTTTCGCTGCGATCCCAGAAGTGCGGTTTGTTAAATGTCATTGGATCGGTGCTCATGCCTGCACTCCTTCCTGACCGAACATGGCGGACATGACGCGCTCCATCGACATGGAGGCGCGGTCGAGAACCGTGCTGCATTCGAAATCCCGGAAGATCGAGACCGTGTCGCAAAGCGTGAGGATTTCCTCGATCTCGCTCGAGAGGATGACGAGGGCGATGCCGTTTTCGGCCGCGAGCTTGCGGAATGCTTCGTAGAATTTGAGGCGCGTGTTGAGATCGACACCGCGCGTCGGGTCGTTGAGCAGCATGACGCGCGGCTTGAGCGCGAGCAGGCGCGCCAGCAGTACCTTCTGCTGGTTTCCGCCGCTGAGTGCGGAAATCGGTGCATCGGCCGAGGGGTAGCGGATCGACAGGAAGTCCGTGTAGGCGGCGAGTTCGTCCTTCAGGCGCTTGCGGTTCAGGATGCCGGCCAGAGAAAAACGCGGCATGGATGGTATTGCGAAATTGTCCAGCACGGAGAGGACGGGGAAAATGCCGGTCGCCCGCCGGTCGCGCGGCAGGTAGACAACGCCGTGCCGCGCCGCTTCGTAGTGATCGCGATAGCCGAGCGGGCCGCGATCTGTCGTCTCGACGGTAATCGCGCCTTCGCGGATCCGGCCGAGGCCGGCCAGTGCCAACAGGAATTGCTCCTGCCCATGGCCTTCGAGGCCGGCGATGCCGGTTATCTCGCCGGCACGGATGGCGCCGGACAGCGGCGCCCTTCCAGGCGCGAGGACGAGGCTGTCGTAGCGCAGAAGGATGGTGTCGTCAGGCATGGATCGCCGCCTCCGGGGCCATTAGCTTCAGGAGCCTCTCGGCGGTAATGCCGTCCCGCTCGAGCGTTTCGACGATGTGTCCGCTTCTGAGCACGGTGACGCGGTCGGACAGACGGCGTACCTCTTCAAGACGGTGAGAAATGAAGATGACGATGTTGCCGGCAGCCGCATAGTTTTCGATCGCATTGAAGACGAGATCGCGGTCGGCATAGTCGAGGGCGGCCGTCGCCTCGTCGAGCAGCAGGATGGACGGCAGGCGGACGAGGGCGCGGGCGAGAACGATGAGTTGCTGACTTGCGAGCGGCAGTTCTCCGGCCGGCGCCGACAACGGGATGGGGAAGCGCGAGATTTCCGCAAGCAGCGCGTCGGCGAGCGGCGCGCGCGCGGATTTCGCGATCCGCCGCTTGAGCGGGCCGTCATAACCGAGAAAGATGTTTTCGATAACCGTGCGATGTGGCGCGATCAGCACTTCCTGGAAGACCGTGGAAAGGCCGAGATCATGCATGTCGCGCGGCGTGCGCGGGTTGATCGCGCGGCCGTTCAGGGCAACTTTGCCCTCGCTTTGCGCAATAACGCCGGAGAGGATCTTGAGAATCGTGCTCTTGCCGGAGCCGTTTTCGCCAAGGATCGTGTGGATGCCGGCCGTGAACGTTACGGATGCGTCGCTGAGGGCCAGCGTTTCGCCATAGCGCTTGGTCAGGTGGCTGACAGAGAGTTCAACGCTGCCCTCGCGATGGGGCGTTGCCCCGCCGTTCTCGGCGACGACGAGATGGATCCGGGACGTCGCGACCGCCAGTCCGGATTGCGGATGTGTCGTACCAAGCATTCAGAGCAGCCTTCTCATTGCCGAACGCGGCGGGACCACCGGCGGGCATCCGGCGGTGGTCCTCGCACAGGCGATTACTTCGCGCAGGAGGCCGGGACCTTGGCGAAATCGTAGAGCGGCGTTGCCTGGCCGTTCGAGAAATAGCCGTTGAGCAGCTCTTCCGAGAACGGGTCCTGCGGCGGGATCGGAAAGATCGCGGCCGAATCCGGCTTCATGCAGTCCTTGTACCAGGTCGGCAGGTCGGTCTGCGTGATGGTGGGCATCGGCGCAATGATCGTGTTCACGATCGGCTTCTGACCCGAGATGATGCGCAGGGCGACGCGGAACGCGTTCTGCGCGGCAACATGCGGCGAAACCTCGCCGCCGTAGAATTTAAAGGTATCCTGGTTTTCGTGCCAGAAGCCGAGCGCATCGCCCGAAATGGAGCCTGCTATCAGTGGGAGAGGCCGGCCGGCCTGCTGAAAGGCCTCGGCGATGAAGCGGGCCTCGCTGCCGGTGGACCACACCGCATCGATCTGCTGCGGCGTTGTTGCCAGCGCCTGTAGAACGGCGGACTTGGTGGTCGTGCCGGTCCATTCGCCGCTCACCTTGCGGGCGATCGTCAGGTTGCCGCTTTCGGCAACGGCCTTGTCGAGGCCTGCATTTTCCTGCTGCACCAGCGGGTGACCGGAAATGCCTTCGACCTGAAGGATGGTGCCGCCATTGGGCAACGCCTCGGCTATGCCCTTGCCCATCTGGTAGCCCCAGAGGTTCTGGTTGTGCATGACATTGATGGCAGCGGGCGTCGTTACCGCGCCTGCGGATGTGATGACGGGAATGCCGGCCTTCTGCGCGTCTTCGATGACGGCATTGAGCGCGGTCGAGGAGCCGGCAATCGTGGTGATGACCGAGCAGCCGCGTTCGATGAAGGAGCGGATCTGCGAGATTTGCTGCGTGGCGTCGCCGTTGGAGTCGGAAACGATGAACTCCGAGACATCGCCGGCTTCCTTGGCGCCGTCGACGAGACGGGCGAGCTCGTCATTGAAGGTCACGCGCCAGGGGTTGCCCATATAGGATTCCGAATGGCACCAGCGCCACGGCTTGGCCGGCGCCTTGAAGTCGGCGAGGGCGGCCGGCGCTACATCGACGGCGTCCGTATAGAGCGCGCGCACGTTTTCCGGCAGAGCCTGCAATGCGTCGGACCGGGCGTCCGCGTATGCGGGTACTGCGGCCGACGAAAGCAGCGCGGCGGCAAGCAAGCTCAGGCGAAAGCCTGACTGAAACGTCTTCATTGATTTCCTCCTCCAGCGGCGCTTGGGCCGCTCCACCTTTACCAATGAATTATCTATTCATCATGCATCCGTTGGTCAATATCAAAGTTAGCGCTCATCAAGTCACGCTTGATAATTGCCATGATGAACGGATCATTGTGCCGAAGCAATTCAAAAATAGTTAGCGCTCACTCTGGACAGGCCAAATTTATCCGCTAAGTTGCCGCCAACTTGAAGGCTTGCAGGAGAGCGACCGCATATGGGTGTTTTGTCGGGTATCAGAGTCCTGGATTGCTCCATCGCCATGGCGGGACCGTTTGCGGCCCAGCGGCTTGGCGATCTGGGCGCGGACGTGGTCAAGGTCGAACCGACGACGGGTGAATGGCAACGCCATGTCGCGGCCGGCGGCGCTGGCGGCAATCGCGTCAACGTCTCGTTTCTGTCGCTCAATCGAAACAAGCGTTCGCTTGCCGTCGACCTCAAGTCGGAAGACGGCAAGAAGGTCTTGCTGGATCTTGTCAAGACGGCTGACGTCTTCCTGCAGAACTATCGTCCCGGCGTCGCCAAGCGCCTCGGCGTCGATTACGAAACGCTGTCGAAGATCAATCCGCGCCTCGTCTATGTGTCGATGTCGGGTTATGGCGAAGACGGCCCCTATGTGAACCGTCCCGGACAGGATCTCGTTCTCCAGGGCATGTCCGGCGCCATGCTGTCGGCCGGCCGCGAGGGCGAGCCGCCGACGGCCGCCGGTCAGTATCTCGTCGATGCGATCACGGCTTATACGGCTTTCGAAGGCGCGCTAGCCGCACTGTTCCATCGCGAACGGACCGGTGAGGGCCAGCTTGTGCAGGTCAACATGCTGGATGCCATCACGACGATCCAGATGCAGGAGCTTTCGGTCTTCACGGTGGGCGGCAAACCGCAGCAGCGCTCCGCCGAGCCGCATGCCCATGTCTATATTCGCGCACCCTACGGCGCCTTCGCCACCAGCGACGGTTTTATCATCGTCGCCTTCCCGAAGCTGAAGACGCTGGGTGAGGTGATCGGCGAAGACAGTTTCCTGACGATGGACGACGAGGTCGATAGCTGGGCGCGGCGCGACGAAATTTTCGCCAAGACCCGCGACCGATTGAAGGCCAGGTCCTCGGCCGAGTGGCTGGAATTGCTGCGCGCCGCCGATATCTGGTGCGGCCCGGTCTACGGCTATGCCGATCTCGTCGAGGACGAGCAGATCAAGCACAACGGCACCTTCGTCGACTACGATCATCCGACGGAAGGCCGCGTCAAGACGCCGGGTTTCCCGATCAAGTTTTCTAAAACCCCGTCCACGGTCGAGCGTGGCGCGCCCGTTACTGGCCAGCACACGCACGAACTGCTGAAGGAGGCCGGCTACGACGACGCGGCGATCGCCGCGCTCGTGGCGAATGGCGCTGTTGCGACGGGAACGATCTGACCATGGCGACGATCAAGGCGCTTACCTGGGACCATCCGCGTGGCTTCAACGCGCTCGCCGCAGCCGCAAAGCGTGATGAGGTGATTGCGGCCGGTCTCGATATTCAGTGGGAAAAACAGCCGCTCGAAGGATTCGAGTCGCATCCGATCGCCGATCTCTGCGCGAGCTACGACCTCGTCGTGCTTGATCATCCGCATGTCGGTGAAGCGGTTGGTGGCGATTGCCTGCAATCGCTCGAAAGCGTGTTCGGCACGGATGTGGTTGAGGCCCTGGCGGCCGAAAGCATCGGCCCTTCTCTGTCGAGCTATCGTTATGCCGGCCAGCACTGGGCGCTGCCGCTCGATGCCGCGACGCAAGTGATGGCGCTGCGCGCCGATCTCGTGGAAGGCGAGGCGCCGGAGACATGGGCGGCCGTGGCCGAGCTTTCCCGCCGCACGGGCAAGGTTGCGCTTTCTCTTGCGGGGCCGCATGCCGCTTTGAGCTTCCTGTCAATTGCTGCTGCCCATGGCGAGCCGCCGGCCGAAGCCGACCCCGATGTTCTCGTTTCCGCCGAGACTGGAAAGACGGTCTATGACCTGATGACCGAGCTGGCATCACGCAGCCCGCGTGTTGTTTTCGAAAAAAACCCGATCGGCATTCTCGGCCATATGGCCGCTTCGGATGACGTATCGCTATGCCCGCTCGTCTACGGCTATGTGAACTATTCCGCACCCGGCACCGGTAAGCCAGTCACCTTCGCGAACGCACCACGGCGCGCTGCCGGCGGTCGCCCCGGTTCCACGCTTGGTGGCACCGGCATCGGCATCTCGAAGCGTTGTGATCCGACCCCCGAATTGAAGACGCACCTGCTCTGGTTGATGAGCCGCGAGGCGCAGATCAATTTCATTCCCGCCCACGACGGCCAGCCCTCGCGGCGCGAAGCCTGGTTCGACAACGGCGTCAACCGGCACTGGAACGGCTTCTACCGCCAGACGGCCGAGACGATCGAGGCGGCTTATGTCCGTCCGCGCCATGACGGTTACATCGCCTTCCAGAGCAAGGCATCCGCGCTGCTGCGCCAATCGTTTGAAACAAAGGCTGCGGCTGCGGGTGTGCTCGCCCAGCTGCAAGTCCTCTACCGTGCCCACAGGCGCGGCGGTGAGGAACGATAGGAGACGACATGACGGAGGAAATCATTTTCTCGGTGGACGGCGCGATCGCGACGATCACTCTGAACCGCCCGGCCAAGCTGAATGCCGTCACGCCTGAAATGGCCGATGCCATCGTGGCGGCGGTCAAGGAGTGCAACGACAGCGACACGATCCGCTGCGTCATCCTGACGGGAGCCGGGGAGCGCGCCTTCTGCGCTGGCTCCGACATCCGCGAGCTTGATACATACGAGACGCCCTGGCAGTTTCGCAATCGCGATGACTATTGCGACGCCATCCACGCGCTGCTGAAGCCGACGATTGCTGCCGTCAATGGCTATGCATTCGGTGGCGGGCTTGAGACGGCCATGGCCTGCGATATCCGCATCGCGTCGTCAAACGCGCAATTCGCGGCTCCCGAGATCAAGCTCGGCTGGATCGGTGGCGGGGGCATGGCGGCGGGCCTAGCTCATTCCATCGGTCCGTCGAATGCCGCGCTGATGATCATGACCGGCGATCCTATCAGCGCGGAGAAGGCGCAGCAGTGGGGTCTCGTCAGCGATGTGGTGAGTTCCGAGGAATTGCTGCCGCGGGCGCGGGCCATCGCTGAAACCATTGCCTCGCGCGCACCGATCGCGGCTGAAACCGCTAAGCTCAACCTCAAGGCCGCGGCTTCGATGCCGCATGAAAAGGCCGTCGAATACGAGCGCGATCTCCAGACGATCTGCTTTGCCACCGCCGACGCCCAGGAAGGCCGGCAGGCCTTCAAGGAAAAGCGTCCGCCAGTCTTCCGGCGGCGATAGGAGAAGGCGCATGAACACGAGTCTTGTCGCGCTGAAGCGTCTCGGACGCCACCGCGAAGCATCGGTTCTGCTGATGCTTTTGGTGGTTGCCGCCTACCTTTCCTTTGCCAGCGAGTATTTTTTGGCGCCGCGCAACCTCCTGAACGTCGGCCGGCAGGCCTCGGTCGTCGCCATCGTCGCACTCGGTCAGGCGCTGGTCATCATCGGCCGCGGCATAGACCTTTCGGTCGGTTCGGTCATTGGGCTGTCCGCCGTCGTGGCCGCCGTCGTCATCAGGGATACCGGGTTTGAAAGCGTCGGTCTCATTGCGGGCCTACTCACGGGCCTAGGCTGCGGCATCATCAACGGCCTGCTCTATACGCGGCTAAAGATCAATCCGTTCATCGCGACCCTGGGCACGTTGTCGGTCGCGCGCGGCATCGCACTCCTGATGACGGGGGGCATTCCCGTGCCGATGGGTGGCTTTGCGGAATTTGTCGGCGCAGGCCGCATCGCAGGCATTCCGGTCTCCTTCCTGTTGATGATCGTGCTGGCCGTTGCCGTTCATGTCTTTTCCGTTCGCACCGTGAGGGGCCGCGAGATCTACGCGATCGGCGACAATCCGAAGGCGTCGCGTCTGGCGGGTGTTGATCTCAAGGCAACGCGGCTCTTCATCTTTGCGTTCTGCGGGCTGCTTGCCGGTCTCGGCGGGCTCATCCTGTCCGGAAACCTGGCAAGCGCCGATCCCAATCTCGGCGTTGGCTACGAACTCGACGTCATCGCCGCCGTCATTCTTGGCGGCACGGCGCTCAGCGGCGGCCGAGGCTCGATTGCCGGTGTCGTCATCGGCGCGCTGCTGATGGCGCTGCTTAACAATGCTTTCGTGCTGCTCGGCATCTCCGCCTACTGGCAGGTCGTCACCAAGGGACTGGTGATCATCTTCGCCGTGGCGTTGGACGGCCTGCAACGCGGCAGTGAAGACGATTGATCAATCCAGTGGAGGAGATGAACATGACCAGAAAAATCACGAAACTGACGGCTGCGGCCGCGCTCGGTCTCGCATCGATTTTTTCCGTGGCGAATGCGGCGGAGCCACCAAAGGGCGGCACAGTCGCCGCCGTGGAAAACACGAAGGGACCAGTGAAGATCGCCTTCCTGTCGTTCCAGAATAATCCGTTTTGGACGCCGGTGACGGATGGCGCCAAGGCCGCCAACGACTATCTCAAGGGCTTCAATGCCACCGTCGATTTCGTTGATCTCGGCAACGAGCTTTCGGCCGAAGCGGTTGTCGCCGGCATCGAAGGCGCGCTGGCCAAGCAGTATAACGGCATCGTCGTCGTTCCGATCTTCGACGGCACGGCCCGCATCATCAACGAGGCGACGGAAGCCGGTGTGCCGGTCTTCAACATCGTCGCGGAAGGGGCCGCCCCCTCCGAACGCCTCGCCTTCATCGGCCAGGACGCGACATCGGCCGGCGAGCAGATCGGTAGGTTCATTCAGGAAAAGATGAACGGCAAGGGCAAGCTCGGCGTGATCACCGGCTACTTCGGCGCCACGCAGCACACCCAGCGCATGAACGGTGCGGTCGATTATCTCAAGGCCAATACGCCCGACATCCAGATCGTCGGCCCGTTCGAGAACAAGGACAAGGCGGAAGAGGCCTATTCGCTTGTTCAGGACATGATGACGTCCAATCCGGATCTTTCGATGGTCTATGTCACGGCAGGTGGCCCGTTCGGCGCGGCAAAGGCCGTCAAGGATCTCGGCCTCACCGGCAAGGTCGGCGTCATCGGTTTCGACCATACGCCTGACAACATGCAGTATCTGAAGACCGGTGAGATGGTAGGCCTTCTCGACCAGGCGCCCTACCAGCAGGCGCTCGATGCCAGCGTCATGCTCTACAACTATCTCGTTGCCGGCAAGGAGCCGCCGGCCAAGGTCATCCCGGTTGTTGGTAACCTGCTGACCCCCGCCGATGCCAAGTAAGATTGCCGAAACCACGACCGGCGCGCCTCGCGCCGGTCACGATGGCCGCGAGCCGCTCGTTCGCGCCCGTGCGGTTGCGAAGGCCTTTTCCGGCAATGCGGTGCTGCATTCCGTCGACCTCGATCTCTATCCGGGCGAGGTTATCGGATTGCTTGGTGAAAACGGTGCAGGCAAATCGACGCTGATGCACATCCTGTCCGGCGGACTCACTGCCGATTCCGGCACGATCGACCTTGCCGGCGAGACCGTGCGTTTCAGCAATGTCGGTGATGGCATTGCGGCGGGCATCAGCTTCGTCCACCAGGAGCTTTCGGTTGTCGGCGCATTGTCCGTGGCAGAAAATCTCTATCTCGGGCGCTTTCCACGCACGCCGTTCGGCTTTGTCGATAAGGCATTGATGTGTGCCTCCTCAAAGGCCTTGCTGGAAAGGGTAGGGGCGGGCGGCCTTGATCCGGCGCAGGAAGCGAGCGGGCTTCGCGCAGGCGAGCAGCAGTTGATCGAGATCGCCAAGGCGGCGGGACGGCAGCCGCGCCTGCTGATTCTCGACGAACCGACCTCCTCTCTGACCCCACATGAGGTGGAAAGCTTCTTCTCCTATGTCCGCAATGCGCGGGAAGCCGGTACGGCGATCATCTTCATCACGCATCGTCTGGAAGAAGCACTCGGCCTCTGCGACCGGCTGGTGGTTCTGCGCAACGGCGCCATCGTCAGTGAGCGCAGACCGACGCAAACGAGCCGGGAGCAGTTGATCGCAGACATGACCGGCAAGCCGGCAATCTACGATTACAAACCGCGCGCCATCGATGAGAGCGCCGTCGCGCTTTCGCTCAAGAACGTCTCTGATGGTGCGCACCTTAAGGATATCAGCCTGGACGTGCGGCGAGGCGAGGTCCTTGGCTTGTTCGGCCTTGTCGGGGCAGGGCGTACCGAACTGCTCGACGTGATCCATGGCGTTCGCCCCGTAAAATCGGGACAGCTCACGCTCAATCAGCAGCGCTTCGCGCCGCGAGACCCGAGTGATGCGGTGAAGAGCGGTGTGGCCCTGGTGCCGGAGGGGCGCAAGACGGCGGGCATTCTCCCGCAGCATTCCGTGCGTGACAACGGCGCGATTTCGAGCTTGCGGCGCTTCGCCGGTCGCGTCTTTTCAGATCGCAGCGGAGAGGCGGGTCGCATGGGGGCCTTCGCCAGGAGCCTCGGGATACGCATGGCCACCGACATGCAACCGATCTCGACGCTCTCGGGAGGCAATCAACAGAAGGTCATTTTTGCCAGGGCACTCATGGCCGAGCCGCAGCTTTTGCTTCTCGATGAGCCAACACATGGCGTGGACGTGGGTGCGAAGGCTGATCTTTACACCATCATCGCTCAAGCCGCCGAGCAAGGGCTGACGGTCATCATGGCCTCGTCCGAGGTGCCGGAAATTCTCGCGCTTTGCGACCGCGTCGCGGTCCTGTCGAAGGGCCGGCTCGCCGGCATCCTTGAACGCGTGGAGATGAGCGAGGACAAAATTTTGACATTGGCTTTCAGGGAGCACTGATCATGGTGACCTATATTACTTCAAGCTTTGCAACAGGATGCTTCGTCGGCCGGGCCTGGTCGCCTGAGGTCGAAGGGCCGATCATAGTGACGATCCGCGACGGGCGTCTCTACGATATCACCGCAAAGGCCTGCGCCACCGTGCGCGATCTGCTGGAGTTCGAAGCGCCTGCGGATTTCGTTCGCAACGCTCAAGGTCGCGACCTCGGCCCGCTCGAAAGCCTGCTCTCGCTCAACGAGCCGCATCGCTCCCGGCTTCACCTGCTGGCGCCCATCGATCTTCAGGCCGTCAAGGCGTGCGGCGTCACCTTCGCCCGTTCGATGATCGAGCGGGTGATCGAGGAGCGCGCGGCGGGAAATCCCGCACGCGCTGCAAGCATCCGCGAAAAGGTCTCGCAGATTATAGGGGCCAGTCTGCGAGACCTTAAGGCCGGGTCGGAGGATGCCCAGAGGGTGAAGTCAGCGCTCATCGAGGAAGGCTTGTGGTCGCAGTATCTCGAAGTGGGCATCGGCCCGGATGCCGAGGTCTTCACGAAGGCGCAGATCATGGCATCTGTCGGCACGGGGGCAACCGTCGGCCTGCATCCGATATCGAAGTGGAACAATCCTGAACCGGAGATCGTGCTTGCGGTCGACAGCGAAGGCCGCGTCAAGGGCGCGACGCTCGGCAACGATGTGAACCTGCGCGACGTGGAAGGGCGCTCTGCCCTGCTCCTTGGCAAGGCCAAGGACAACAACGCGTCCTGCGCCATCGGCCCGTTCATCCGTCTGTTCGACGAAACCTACACGATCGACGACGTGCGCAATGCGGAACTCGATCTACGTGTAGAAGGCAAGGACGGCTTCGTTCTGCATGGCAAAAGCTCGATGAAGGAGATCAGCCGCGATCCACTCGATCTCGTTGCCCAGACGCGCGGCGCTCATCATCAATATCCCGATGGTTTCGTTCTGTTTCTGGGCACGCTTTTCGCGCCCGTCGAAGATCGCGATGCACCCGGCGAGGGTTTCACGCATAAGATCGGTGATGTCGTTACGATTGCGAACGACAAGCTCGGCGCGCTCGTCAACACCGTGAGGCTTTCCACCGAATGCTTACCTTGGACCTTTGGAGCCTCTCATCTGATGCGAAATCTTGCCAGTCGTAAACTCATTTAGTTGGTCTGGGTCCTGGGATCGGGACACGCGTTTCGTCGGGCGGCCTCCTCTACCACGGGTGGTGCACCCAACCATCGGAAGATTGCATCCAGGGCAATGCGGATCTGTTGTCCAATATCTCCCTTCAAATCTCCGACTAGCCAGCAAGCTTGAGCGATTTCTGCCCAGTCAATGCGACCGTTCAGAAGAGGTGGTACCCTACGATGAACGATGATTGTGACGAGATACGCCTCGCATGTTGCTCAACGAGCGTTTCGATGCAACTGGCGCAATGCGCAGCTCGCAGAATTTCGAGATCTTGCTCTGAAATGACGTGATGAAAGGTCCGGTTTTGACATGTTTGCATTCCCGTTCGCTCGGCGCCCATGCCGAGGGCGCGCGGGGATACGGGGTGTCATTTAACAAAGAATGTACCATTGGCAGCGGTGTAAGATCGCGTGCCTCTCCCTTGGGAGAATTAGTTCCGTGCTCTTCTGCTGTGCGGTTGAAATTTATTCGGCTCGCAGTTTTTTCGAAAAATTGTTAAAAAATTTAATTATTGATGCAAAAAAATCCTCTTGCTGCACTTATTGTGAATATCGGCAATTCGTAATTATTGACGACTGCAATCTAATAAATCGATCATATCATGTATAGAACTGCAATATTGATACAGAATTCCTTTAGGAAAGCAATTACCATAATTTCAACCCACACTGAAATAATCTAACTTGCGGAATCCACCGATATTTGAACTTAGCTCAAAGCTCGTTGATGCTGTTCGGATTACCACCTTTTTAAAACCTGCCGTAACGCTCGTGAGCGACCCTAGCAGTGAGTGTGACTTTTGTGCCGTAACCGCGCTTACAGTAGCGAGATTAGATGCTGCCGGTGGTTTCTTTGACTTCGGTAAACATACGCTTCGAGATGTCACCCAAACAAAACAGCCTTACGCTCGGCATGATAGATTACCGCAGTACCACAGGCGATGCGATGTGTAGGTTCTATCCGAAGAAAGGCCAAATCGGAGTAGACCTTTTAGCGGATCTTTCGTAAGCGTCCGGTGAAGCTGCCTTTGAGATTTCCCACGAACAGCTGAAGTTACGTCACTAATTCCGTCATTAGAGACGTCATCGGGGATGAACTATGGGCCGCATGGAGATTTTGACAGGCGTCGAGCGTTGGCGTGATTGGTCCGACGACGAGAAGCTTTCGATACTACAAGAGGCGGCGGACCCGGATGTCAAGGGGACGCTACACCCCAAAAAACGCTCAATGGAAAAGGTGCGAAGCGGACAGCGCACGCCGTTTCGGTGTTCGCCTGTCCGCTCCCCTCGCTCCGCCTTGTCCAAGTCTAACCAATTGCGTAAGTTTATTTTTTGCGCAACGTTGTGTTTCGCATGAAAAGGCGAGATGAAAAAAGTCGCACCAAATCGCAAATCGACAGCTGAAATTCAAACATGGAATTTTGCTTTCCGTACTTGCGGTACTCTGTGAACATTGCGGCTACCATTGAATGCGTCATTGCAGTCTGTCCCCTTGTTCTAAAATTCTATTGCGGATTACCCATCTTTTCTTTTCAGCCGGATTGTTACCATCAGCGCGATGATCATCAGAAACACGATGATATTAATCAGGCTTGAGAGGGCATAGAGTTCCGGCTTGACGCCATATCGAAGCGCTCCCCAGGCGACTGACGGCATGGTCGGAGTGGCACCCAGAAGGTAGAAGGACACATCGAGCCCGTTCAGTGAAAGCACGAAGGCAGTGATCAGGCTGCCCATGATGCCCGGCCAGGTGATTGGCAGCATTACCTCAACGAAAGAGCGCAGAGGCGATGCGCCGCAGACGATCGCCGCTTCATTCATCCGCCAGTCATATTTGTAGAGCATCGCGGCCATGATCAGGAAACAGAAGCTGAAGCAATGCACAGCATTTGCAATGATTGCAGTCAGCATGTTCCCCTGGAGTTCAAACAGCATGTAGTAAAGTGCCATGCTCGATATCCCAAGAAGGATCTCAGAGACGAAAAGGGGCGCTGCGAAAAAGATGGCGTAGAGGAGTGCCCGCTTGCCACCGAAACGCAATACGCCGACGGTCGCCAAGAAGCCCAAAGCGGTCGACAAAACCGCTGTGCAAGAGGCGAGGATCAGGCTGTTTACGAACGCGCTTTGATAGACTGTGTTGGTCGACAGCCGGATATAGCTCGCGACGTTGAATTCCGGCGGATATGGAAAATTCGGCCGTGTCGAAAGCGACGCGAACAAGATATGCACGATAGGCATATAGAGGAAGGCGAAGACGACGACGAGGAAGACTGCCAGTGTCCATTTGATGAATGAATCAGTAAAATTCGGGTTCATGCTATTGTCTCCCCAATCCCGTAAAGCCAGTCCGGCGGAGATCCACGCCATAACTCAGGATCGCCAGCGCGATTGCCGAGAATAAGAACAGAACGACGCCCATTGCGGCACCAAGAGCCCAAGTCCCTGACTCACCGAACTGCTGAGCCATGGACATGCCATACAGCGTGCCGTTGGGTCCGCCGAGGAAGCGTGGCACCAAAGAAGCAGAGAGCGTCGGGATGAAAGCGAGCATGAAACCGACAATCGTACCAGAGAGATTGAGCGGCCAGACGACCTCGGTAAAGATCCGGAACCGGTTGGCGCCACAGGCGCTGGCGGCATGAGCGAGCCGGAAATCAAAGTTGATCAGCGACAGGTAGATCGTCGTCACCACCAGCGGCAGATACAGATAAATGAAGGCGATGAACGATGCCGCATTGGAGTACATGATCATTCGAAGAGGTGCTGCCCCCATGCGGATCAAGGCGCCGTTGACCAGCCCCGCAGGGCCGAGCATGCCCTGCAGCGCGATGAGGCGGAGGACCTCGCCCGACAGGAAGGGTATGACCAGAAGAAGCGAAAAGATGATGCGGTAGCGCCCCCCGTAACGAACGATGAAATAGGCGATCGGCCAGGACAAGGCCACCAGCGTGACAGATACGCCGATCGCCATGACGAGCGAGCGGAGAAAGAAGGTGATGTAGGCGCGCTCCGTCGCAAGCGTACCGTAGTTCATCAATGTCCATTCATGGACGATCTTGTAGTTCTCGGTCTGCCAGAAACTCAGTGTCACCAGCGCCGCCAGCGGCATGACGAAGAAGACCAACAGGAAACCGGTCGGGATATCGAGAATGAGGCGGCGCTGGAGATTAGCGTCTTGCATCGTCAGCTCCGTCTTTGAAGATATGGCAATCGGCCGGGTTCCACGAAAGCAGGACTCGCTCCCGGATCGGAATCGGATCGTTCCGCTTCGGCTTGACGGCGATTACCGTGTCGCCGCGATCGGTTTCCAGCACATACTCAAGAAAGGGTCCGCGCAGTACGACATCCACCACCGTGGATGGAATGCCCACGCCGCCATCCTGCTTGCTGGAAATGTCAAACCGTTCGTTCTTGACGAAAATCTCGACTGCATCGCCCGGCTTGAATTTCTTGTCGGACGGCAACGCGAATTCGTAGTCATGTCGGGCGAGACGCACGGTTGTCCCGTCAGGTTGGACGACACCTTGAAACTTACTCGACTTGCCGACGAAACGAGCGACGAACGGTGTCTGCGGGTGATCGTATATCGCCTGCCGCTCACCAAGGGCTTCAAGACGCCCGTTATTGATGACAGCGATTCGATCGCTCATCGAGAGCGCTTCTTCCTGGTTATGCGTCACATAGATGAAGGGAATCCCGAGCTGTTTTTGGTATCGCCGGATTTCGATCTCCATCTCCTGCCGAAGCTCGCGGTCGAGATTGGCCAGTGGCTCGTCGAGAAGCAGGAGCGTCGGCCGTGCAACAAGGCCTCGGCCAAGGGCGACACGCTGCTGCTGACCGCCCGAAAGCTGGCTGGGATAGCGGTCCAGCATCGTGCTCAGCGACAGGATGCCGGCCACCCATTCAACCCGCTCCTCGATCTCGGCCTTGGCCTCGTTGCGCATTCTCAGGGGAAAGGCGAGATTTTCCCGTACGGTCCTGTGCGGAAAGAGCAGAAATTCCTGGAAAACCATACCGATTCCGCGCTTGTGAGGCGCAAGCTCGGTGACATCTTTTCCCTCGAAATGGATACGGCCTTCCGTCGGCCGATCAAGACCGGCAATAAGGCGCAGCAAAGTGCTCTTGCCCGAGCCGCTCGGCCCCAGGATGGCGATGAATTCTTCCTTGGAGATGTCCAGACTGACGTCGTCCAGTGCTTTGAAGGCGCCATAACGCCGCGACACCTTGTCGATGCGGATATAGGAACTTGTGTTGCTCATGAGATTTCCTGCGTTACAGGCGGCCCGGGCAGGAAACTGCCCTGAGCCGCCCTAGCCCCGGGAGGATGAACTGATCGGTCAGGCTGCCTGTACGTTCGACCAGACGCGTTCCCACTTTTCAGGCGAGGAAGGCTGATCGAACATGAAGAGGTCGGCGATCTCGTTTGAGCGATCCATCAGGAAAAGCTTACGTTCCGTTTCATTGGAGATAGAACGCAGATCGACGGTCGTAGAGCAGCCAGCCACCTCGCCGATCTTCTTCATGACCGTGGGCGAGATCATCAGATCGATGAAGCTGTTGCAGAGGTCGAACTTCTTGCCATCCTGAACGCCCGACGTGACCAGCCAGGTGTCCACCCAGCCAAGGCCGCCTTCCTTCATCTTCAGCGCATGCCGGAAGTCGACTGGCGCCGCTCCTTGCGCTTCGGCCGTCAGCAACTGCCGGAAGACCTGGGCGAACTCGGTTGCGGCGACGACGGCGCCGCTCTGCAGAAGCTGGAAGAGAGTAGGATTATCCTGGTATCGCGTGAGCAGCAGGCTCTTCTGCTGGATCAAAAGCTTCTCGACCTCCGCAAGCTCCTCATCGGACAGAACATACGGATTGAACGGCTTTCCGTCGGGGCGGGGCTTGTCGCGGCTGCCTAGGCGCTCCGTCACCAGAAGTGCCGCAAGGGCAATGTTCTCCTCAAAGCGAGCGCTGGTCGACAGCATGCCTGAGTAGTCGGAGCTGAACATGCATTCGAGCGTCTCGGTCCGTTCCGGCTGGACCTTGCCGGCGTCATACGTAATCCCATAAGCACCCCAGCAGAATGGGAAGCCGATTTTTTTGCCGGACTGCGGATCGGAAAGCACCTTGAAAACCTCGGCTCCAAACTCCGGCAGATATCCCGACGAGTTAGGGACCTTTGAATAGTCCACCTCCCGCAACAGCCCTTCGCGGAAGTATAGCTGCGGCCAAAATCCATCCGCCTGCACGAGGTCGAATTCTTTAGAGCCGCCAACGCGCAACTTGTTGTAGGCTTCCGAGTTGCCATCGAAGAAGGAAGGAACGAACTTGACTTTGTTCGATTCCTCGAAGGCGGTAATCTGGTCAGGAAGAAGATAGGCTTCCCACATCAGCGCACGAACCGTATCCGGGGCGGCCCAGGATGGGCGCACGAACGGTGCAGCGAGCGCCGTAGTGGCGCCAGCGACAAGAATGCTTCTGCGTGTAAGCTTGGTCTCAAACATGTAGGAATTCCCCTTCGTTGTTTTGGTTCGTCATGTTGCTTGTATTTAAACAATAATGGTCTGTTGCCACTTGGATCACGTCAGTGGCAAGGCTACGCGTTCTGATGGCTTGATGACGTCATAGATACGGACGTTTGTCGCGCCGGCGACAAGTGGCGGGCGCCTGTACCAAGCCTCCAAAACCGTGACGATCCGTCATTTTCCAAGCACGCGCCCATGTCCTTCCTCCACTGTGATTAAGAACCAGAAAGCCACTGGCAACAAGGACGATTGGCGAATTGATTAATTCACAGAACTTATCAATACTCGATACTTCGCCGCTACACTGCGATGCCGCCTCGACCTGTTTTCATAGGCCGCTCCATCGCGTGGACAATTGACAAGGAAGGGTTCGCAGATTTATCATCTTTGCTTATGAATATTCAGTTGCGGCACATAAAGTCGTTCATCGTCGTGGCAAAGGAGAAGAGCTTCTGTCGAGCGGCAGAGCTGCTCAACGTGTCGCAGCCAGCCCTTTCACAGACCATCATTCAGCTCGAAACAAACGCCGGATTCCCGTTGTTCACGCGCACAACACGCGCGGTCAGCCTGACCCCTTTCGGCGAACAGATGCTGACAAAAGCGTTGGCAGTCAGCCGGTCAATGGACCTCTTCCAGGAAGAGGCGCGGCGGGTCCAGTTGGCCCTAAAGAGTGAGCTTCGCGTCGGCTTTATGATCGGCACGGCGGTGGAATTCATACCGGCGATCGTCAAGGAATTCGAGCGGGTGCGGCCCGACGCAATCCTCAAACTAAAGGAATACGATTTTTCGGATCCGAGTGCGGGCCTGATTTCAGGCGAGGTCGACTGCGGAATCATCCGCCCTCCAATTGGAGAGGACGACATCAACATCGTCGAGATAACACGCGAGAAGTGCGTCGTCTGTCTTCCGACTGGTCACCCGCTGGCGGTAAAGGATACCGTTGTTCTCGCGGATATACTTAACGAGCCGTTAATAGGGGCTCCGACGCCGGGAAGATGGCGGGATTATTGGCTGGCCGAGGAGTATCGGGACGCAGAGCATCCGGCGCAAGTCGTGCTTGAGGTCGCAACCGTAGAGTCCGAATTGCAAGCCGTTGCGATGGGGCGCGCCATCAGCATCACGGCAGATAGTACGGCGCGTTACTACGCCCGCCCCGGCGTCGTATTCCGTCACATCACTGACATGCGCGAATGCATTGTCGGGATTGGCCACCGCGGTTCTCCCACGGTGCTGATGGCTGACTTCATTGACGTCGTCAGGCGTATTTCGTCATCGATCTGACGGGAACTGGGAAAAGACGGGCCCGAGTGCATTGTACAGCTGACAAAACAGTCGGTATTGAATGTCAGCTTCTGGACTTTGCAAATTAGGATAGTAAATCGTCTTCATCTCGACGCAGTGTTTTGCCGCCTCTTCATAGTTCGTATAGAACTCGCAGGACACCGCGCCGATGATGGCCGCACCGAGACTGGGAGCCTCTTCTTCAGCAGGAACTGCAACCGGCAGACCGCAGATGTCGGCCTTGATCTGGGACCACAAAGCCGATTTTGCGCCTCCGCCTGTCGAGATGATTTTCTCGAAGGCAATGCCCGACGACTGCAGGTTCTCGATGTTCTTTCTCAAAAGGCAGGCAACGCCGCACATGATGGCCAAGGCAAAGTCATAAGCGTCGTGTGCAATGGTCGCGCCGAAGAACACGCCGGTCGCATTGGGGTCGAACTCGGGTGGGTTTACGCCGGTCAGATAGGGCAGAAACGTCAGGCGTGGATCGACCGTCTTTCGGCTGCACCGCGCATCCACATCTGCAAAGGAGATGTCGGGTAAAAAAGCGCTCCTGAACCATTCAAGGCTGATACCACCGGATTCACAAACCGGAAGATAGATGTAGCTGCCTTTGAAAGGCCCGCAATAGACTGGCACAGCCGTAGCTGCCGAAAACGGGTTTTCGACCAGGGTTGCGATCGACGACACTGTCCCCGCAGACTCGCTTACGATACCATTCACGGTGTTACCGGTACCGATCATGGCGGCGAAGTGATCCAGCGTCCCCGCGTTGACGACACAGTCTGGCGGCAATCCCGTCATCTCCCGCATGTCGGGCAGGATTTCCCCAACCACGGAGCAAGGCTCGATGAGAGCCGGCAGCTGGGAGACATCGACCCCGCAATACTTGAGTGGCGCTTCCCAATAGGTTTTGTTGACGATGTCGAAATAATGGGAGAACGGATAGATCGAGTGCTCGCCGACGAAATGGCCAGTCAGCCGGAAGATGATATAGTCCTTCAGGAGAAGGAACTTCGCGGCATTGTTGAAGCATTCCGGCTCATGATGCTTTAGCCAAAGGATCTTGGTGAGCGGCCAGGTGGGAATGATCTCCGGCTGCCCTGTCACCTGATAGCATGTCGCCTTGTCGAACAGCGCCGAGAGCTCATCGCATTCGCTTCGGGAGCGCATGTCCAGCCAAGAAATGCCATTTCGAAGTGGCTCCCCGAGCGCGTCGGCAACAACCAGCGATTCCGCCTGCCCGGTGATGACCAGTTGCTTCGGATGCCAGTCTGCAGCCGCCGCCGATTTTTGAACGCAGGACCCGATCAGACTGACGATATCACTGAAATACTGCTTGGCATCGAACTCGATGAAGCCGTCCGCATGAATATAGGCTACGGTTTTGCTTTCCAGCGCGATCTGTCTCAGATCACGCGTGTAGCAGGCAACCTTTATGTTGGTTGTTCCCAGATCGAGGCTGATGATCCCCATCGGTGGCACAACTCCTTCTTCCACGATATCGTTGTCGTCAGCCGGCTGCCCTTTAGCGTGGCTTTCGCCCCAGCAATTAGCCGACGATCTGCACCCGGACCGTCCGCTCCCGTGGCCGGGTCTGGTCCAGATCGGCAAAATAAATCCGGCCGAACTCACCCAGAGTCATTTTACCGTCCAGCAAGGGAATGCTTTCCGAGCGGCCGAGCAGGGAGGAACGAATGTGGCCATCGGTATTCAGGCACCAGGCATTGAGTTCGCCGCGAAGTTCGAAGGCCTGGCTGGTGTGATACGGGCCCGGATGGAGATACTGCCCTTCATATTTGCAATCGGGAATGATCTTCTCCAGGCAATTGATCGTGTCCTGGAGAATGAGGGGGATCTTCGCATAGGTCTCCCCCTCTGAATCCTCCTGGATCAGCACGCTGCAGCTGGTGTGCTGGCTGAACACGACCACGATGCCATCCTTGATGCCGGCCTCCGCAACGATCGAAGCGACCTTGTCGGTGACGTCTTCGAAATAGATGCCATGAGGCGAATTGACCGGTATCGTTTTATGAAACACGGGCATGCGTCCAACTCCTTTAATCTGTGGTTCTCTCGCGGTGCGCACGGCTCATCGCCTCGATCATGCGCGACAGCATGTCCTTCGGATCCGCGGCACGCATGATGGCGCTTGTCGAGCCGGTGCCATCCGCACCGGAACGAATGATCTGGTAGACGTCATGCTCGTCGCTGATGCCCGCCCCGTGCAGCACAAGAATGTCTTTGCCGACGGCCCGCACGGCCGCGTTAATTCTTTCGACCTCCAGTGCATCGTCGTCGCTGCGTTTGCCGCCACCGATGAGGGCCGGAGATTCCGCCAGCACCATATTAGGCTTCAGTACCGCCACCGCCGCGCTCTCCGCGACGGTGGCGGCGCAAACCAGCGTGGCAAGCCCGACCTCGTCGGCGCGGCGGATCGTTTCGTTGAGAACCGAAAGGCTCAACGGTTTTTCCGCGTGGTTCAACAGAACGCCGACGGCGCCGACCTGCTTTAGGGCTTCGGGCAACACCGCACCGACGCCCCGGCCAACCGGATTGGCATCCATGTGCTGGGCAAAAACCTTCAAATGCGTGGTCTCGTGCGCGATCCTCGAAATATCGGTGTACTGCGCCGTAAAAATAATATCGACGCCGAACGTCCGGCACAGCGCATCGGCGTGGAGCGCCAGATCAAGCGCCTCATCGCCATACATGTAGGCCTTGGGGCCGATCTCGAAATAGGGCGCCTTCAGCTTGAACGGCCTGAACATAACTCAGATCCTGGCGAGAATTCTGTTCAGGTAGTCGGCAGCTTCGGGCAAGGTGACATCAGGCCTCCCCATCGTGCTGCATTCCAGGCTGATGAACTTGTCGTAGCCCGTTGCCTTGAGGGCCTTCAGGCCACGCTCCCAGTCAATGCTGCCCTTGCCCGGCGTGCACCGATTGTTGTCGCCCAGATGCACATGCCGGATTGAACCCGCGACCGCGGCAATGGCATCGGCGATGTCGGCTTCTTCGATCGACATATGGAAGAAATCCGGCAGGACACCCACTTCCTTCATGTCGAGCTTCGCGGCCACGCGGGCGCAGTCGACGATGCTGTTCATGTAGGGGCTTTCGTAGCGGTTTATGCCTTCGAGAAGGACGGCCGCCTCAGTGCCTGCAACCGTTTGCGCAATCTCCCTGTATGCCGCCAGGAAATCCTCCTCCTGCTCTGGTGTCATTTGCTTGTAGACGTCGAACAGAGGCAGAGGATCCTGAGGGCCGAGCAGATATTCGATTTCAGTGATTGCGCCGATCTTGGCGCATACTTCCGCCGCTTCGATATAGAGGGCCTTCGTCGCAGCCCGCTCGTCCGCATTGTCGCTCATCAGCTTTCCGGCTGCGGGGGACATGAAGAGAAACTCGCAGGGAACGACGCCGGTGTTGTTTTCAAGCGTCAGCAGTTCCTCGAGCTTCTCGTCGTTCCAGTCCGCGTGGTCCGCGAATACGGTCACGCCCCTGTAGCCCCAGCGCCGTAGGAGATGTGCTTTCTCGGTCAACGTCTTTCCGGGAACCATGATATTGGTGCACGATAAAATCATTTCATTCCCTTCAGGACTTCATGGTCCATGCAGCACACTCAAAAGCAGGTGTAGGCGCCGTCAACGATGAAGTCGGAACCCGTCGTGAAGGAGCTGGTGTCTCCCGCCAGATAAACGGCGATCGATTGCAGTTCTTCCGGATTGCCCATGCGCTTGATGGGCGAAAGTTCGTTCCATTGATCGATGAGCGGAACGAGCGCCGGCGAGTTAAGGGTCATTTCGGTCGCCATGTAGCCGGGGCTGATCGTGTTGACGCGAACGTTTCGCGTTGCCCATTCCACGGCCATCGCCTTGCACATCTGAATGACCCCGGCTTTGGATGCCGCATAGGACGCTTCACGCTGAGGAACATTGACGATGTGCGCGGACATCGACGCCGTGCAGATGATGGAGCCCTTGCCCTGCTTCAGCATGACACGCCCAGCAGCCTGCGCGGTCAGGAACGTACCGTTGAGGTTGACCTCGATGATCTTTTTCCAATCCTCGTAGGTGTCATCCTCGACGGCAACTTCGTTTGAGATGCCGGCATTGCAGAATGCGATATCGAGCTTGCCGAACTCCGACAGGATGCGATCGATCATTTCGCTCACCTGCTCAGGGCTGGTGATATCCGTCCTGATCGCTATCAATCTGTTCGAGGTCGACGATGATATTTCAGCACATGTTTTTTGAGCCTCGTCCAGATCGAGGTCGACGATAGCGACTTGCGCTCCGGCTTCGGACAAGGCCGTCGCGATGGATTTCCCGATGCCCCTCGCGCCACCGGTGACGAACGCGACCTTGCCGTCCAGCCGCATTTTTTCAAGAATACCCACAGTGAACCTTTCCCACAGTGATTTCGCCGTCTGCCCGTGGGCAAAAGGCTTTAAGAATTAACATCGTTGACGCCCCTGGTTGTGGTGTCGGCGGAACGATAGCGCGCATAGCAGCCACAGAGATCCAAGCCGCCGCAAGCGGCGGTCGGTGGCCCCATAACTACCTGAGTTGAAACGCTTCTCGCGTTGTAGAGGGTGAGGCTCTAAACGAACCGTACCCTTGACCTGCCGAAAATTAAGCATGCGGCGACGGTGACAACAATGACGAAGAGTGGATTGATTAATTGGCTTTGATTATTAATTAGCCAACCGCGCCGCGGGCGCATTGGCCTTAGTGGTTCCAGGATCTGGCAGAGTGGAGCATTCCGATCCGGGTGAATCGGAGGAGGTCGAGAATGCAGGGTTCGAGTAACGGCCGCGTTATTTCGTGCTGCTGACTTTGCGGTTCAATATGGTGTCGGAAAACGGATATGGGTGGCGACGAGGTCGACATCGACGTCGAAACATCGGTAACAGGGCTCGCGCGCTTTGTTCTGGAAAGGACATTGCAGCCACAGTTATTGTATTGCGACTATCTCAGGCGGGCGTCGAGCGTAACGCCTTGTTTCTAAAGCAAGGTTTGAGGAGACGTGTCTTGTGTAAGAAACTGGCCATCGAATGCGAGTTGGTGCGTCATTCCCTCTGACGACACGAGCAACAGGCTGTTCTCGTCACAGGTGATGGCATGCATGACGCCGTCTCCAACAAGATCGCAGGCACCGATCACGGATTTGATCTCTGCTCCGTTCACAGGGATGGATGTCGCAATCCCAGCCTGCGAGAGGGTGTTCGGAGCGATAGACGCCTGATGGCCGTATCCGAAAAATGTTGCGGCCTCTTCCACGCCGAGAACGCCCCTGTGTCGGCCGGACCAGGGCTCATAGAAGCGGCCGCCATTCGAATACCAGAGGACCGTGCTCGGCAACACGTTCGATGGTTTCAAGACGAGCGCCATGTCCCGTTCGACCGGTCGCGCGGCGACAGTCCATCCGATCGGATTTGCGGGCTGCTCATGCAGCATGACGAGGTCGACATGCTGTTCGTCGAGGGGATAGCGCAGCAGATCGGAAAGCCCGCCATCGGCACGAGGGAACCTCCCGAGGTCGGTCGAAGCAGCAGGATAGGCGAGGATCGAACGTCCTCTGGACGGATCGGTTTCAAGTGGTTCGCCCATGGTTTCCGCGCGTATTTTAGGTGAAACGGACACGAGGCCGCCGTTGGGTAGATCGACCACGGCATGATAGGCGACAGGCATGCGACCATCGCCGCCAACAAAAAGATGGGACTGATAAAGGAAGGGATGATGGTCGCGCACGGTCAAGGTCTTCGTCAACGTTGCGGACAGGACCTTCTGCGAGAGGGTGAACTGCGCGCGCATGCCATCCGGCAGATGTTCCACTCCCTGCAATGTCCACGGCGCGTTCGCAGGCCATCCATGGGCGGGTGCCGGCTCGACATCCGACAGACCGAACGGTGCGCAGAAGAAGTCGATGGAGAGGTGTCTCAAGTGGTCCGGAATGTCCGCCGCCAGCGTCTCGCTGGTCCAGGGTGCCCGGTGGAACGGAGACAACATGCGTCCACCCTGGGAGACTTCGAACCGCGATATATGGCCAACGGCCATATCGACGGTTACGCAGATGCCAATTGCCGAGAGAGTGAAGCTGGCTTCAAGGTTGGTCATCGTTGGAAACGCCCTCAGCCGAAATGCGTTGTCAGTATGTCGTCGACGATGCCATGTTCGTTGATGCCATAAACGAGGCGCCAGCGCTGGAGAGCCGTGCAGGGATGGGAGATTCCGAGTTCCAGAATATCGCCAACACGCAATGCCGCGCTTCCACGAACGAACGCGTGCTGATCGTTCAATTTTTCGATGACCGGTGCCGGACTTGCCATGTCGATTTCCCGCCCATCGCGAAAGGCTCTGCGAATGATCGGCATGCCCTGATCGTTCGGAGCATCGCGCATCCCGAAGCCACAAATTGCAAGGCCTGGTTCCGGCTGTGAAATCACCTCTGCCCAAAGGGACAGCACAGGCCTGATCGATTCGGCGACCCTGCCGGCGCTGCTTCGCTCTGACACCGCTTCAAGGCCTCGCTTGTACAGTCCGTCATCCGAGAAAAATATGGCGCCGGAACGCAGCACAAGGCGAGCATTGCCTTGTCGCGCTGTTGGCTCGAGCCGGGCGATGACCTCGTCGAAATACATCGAGCCGCCGGCCGTTATCGTCAGGTTTTTCCCACGCTCAGAGACGTCACGGATAACGCTGAATGCGTCGTTCACAAGCTGGAAGAGTTCATCGAACGCGCAGCGATAGTCGCATCCGTCCACGGCTGCCGCTTCATAGGTTGCAACCCCCGCGAGTTCGATTTTTCCGTCCGTCGAGAGGATCGCATCTCGAATTGCTACCGCCGTATCCAGTGTTCTCGCGCCGGTCCGTCCGAAGCCGAGCTCGACGAGGCCGAAAACTCTCGTTCCGCTGCTTTCAGTCATGGCGGTGTGCAGCGCGCGCACCCCCTCAACCGAATCCAGGAAAACGAAGACCTCCGCTTCGGGGAATGGCTTCAAGGCATTGACCAGATGGCGGGCTCCCGATGTACCGCCGGGCGGGCTGGCGTAGACAAGGCGCGTGATGCCTGCCGCCAGCAGCGTGTAAAGCTGCTGTGTATTGGCGACCGTCGCGCCCCAAGCACCCTGTTCGATCAGCATCTTCGCGAATACCGGCATCATGGGCGTCTTCGCATGGGGTGCAAGGAGCACCATGGCCTCATCGGCATAGTCTAGAAAAGCGGTTGTGTTCGCGCGCAACGCCGGCTTGTCGAGCGTGAGAACGGGCAGAGGCATGTCACCTCGGGCGGGCGACCAGTTCTTCGATCTGATGGATACTGCAGACAGTGTCTCGCCTGGCGAGATGCCGCGGAACCCCGCGTCGAAGACGTTGGTGTTTTGCGTGGCGGCGTCTGTCATTTTTTCTGCGAGCTCCATGTTCTGCTAGAGTTTTTGCGATATGCGTTCGCACGCCTGTTTGACGGCCTTCAGGACCTGAGAAAGGTCGTCCGTGTCCGAGACGCGGTCGACATGGGGGACGATGATGCTTGCGACCGCATCACCCTCGGGATTGAGGATCGGGCCGCAAATGTCGGTAATTCCGAGAAAATCCGTACTTTTGCCAAGTATGTGGCCCTGTTGCCGGATGTCGTCTAGGATCGCGTTTATCGAGCGATCGTCGAACGGCTTTCCACCGTGGCTCTTGCAGTCCCTCAGCATCAGCGCCCGCTTTTCCTGCGGCTGGAACGCCATGATGACCCTGCCGCTGGCGGCTTCGGAGGCAATGCGTCCGTATCCGAGGTGAAGGTTGAACGTCACGTCCGACGTGGTCGGAATCGAGCCGACAATCACCGTGCGACCCTTGTAGATCACGACGAGGTGGGGCGCCTGGTTCACCTCCTCCGCCAGAAGCCGCATCTCCGGCAGCGCGATTTCGAGCAGTGTGCGCGATTGCGGTGTGCGTAGGCCAAGGCCGAAGAGTTTTGGGCTGAGGGTCAGCTCATCCGTATCACTATCGCGCTGCACATACCCTCTCGCGATCAGAACATGTATCATCCGGAATATTTCGTTCTTGCTCTTGCCGAGACGCTCCGCGAGTTCGCGCAGCGAAACGGCGGACTCCTTTTCCGCAAGGCTTTCAAGGATATCGAGCCCCTTTTCCAAGGCCGGGGCCGAGTATGATTTGTCGCCGCCGGTTGTTTCCTCAGACATTATCACGTCTCCTTTTATTCGCAATAACCGTTTCATATAAGAAATGCGCTTTACATATGAAACAATATGTGGTGCCATTCGTCATCATCTCAAGCTGGGCGCCTTCGAGATGTCACATAAAAACCATCAGCCTTGATCGTTTGTCAGCCAGAGGGAACTATTATGGCAATCGCAAAACTCACCCGGGCCATCCTCGCCTCCACGCTTGGTTTCGGCCTCTATGTTTCACCTGCCGTCGCGCAGGACAAGGCGACGATTGGTATCGTCGCGATCGACCTGCAGAGTTCGTTCTTCGTCCGCATGCAGGAAGCCGGCGACAAGGCCGCCGCTGACTACGGTGTCACGACCGCTTGGCAGAGCGCCGAGGGAAGCCCGGAAAAACAGGTTTCGCTCATCGAGAATTTCATCAATCAGAAGGTCAGCGCAATCCTGATCGATCCGCTGGACAAGAACGCCCTAGTTCCGGTGATCAAAAAGGCTCAGGACGCCGGCATCAACGTTATCACGATGGGCAACAAGGTCGAAGGCGCCGGCAATTATGCGACGCTTTACCCCGACTACGGCAACATGTCTGAAGTGGCGCGCGCACTTGCCCATTCGATCGGCGGTAAGGGCGAAGTTGCGCTTCTGATAGGTGCACGCGGCAACTACGTCTCGGATACGCGCGAAACGGGCTTCACCGATACCCTCGCCAAGGAGTTCCCCGACGTCAAGGTCGTCGGGATTCAGCCTGCCGGCTGGGATCCGTCGAAAGCCGCAGACATCGCGCAGACCTGGCTTACCACCTATCCTGACCTAAAGGGCCTTTCCTGCATCTCCGATACAATGTGCCTCGGCGCCAACTCCGTCGCGGAAACGATGGGCAAGAGCCTGAAGATCGCGGGCTATGATGGCGATGCCGAGATGGCGCCCCTCATGGAGAGTGGTGCCATGTCGCTCGACGTTCTCACCGGCGCCTATCGCGTCGGCTACTGGAACGTCGCGGTCGCAGCACGCCTTGCCAACAAGGAAGAGCTTCCGAAGGATCTCTACATGCCAACCCATTTCATCGCAACGGATGCGTCTGCGGCGGAACTGGCGAAGGCCGGGCAGAAGCTCGACTACATCACTCCGCAGAAGGCCCAGGAGGTCAGCGTCGATTACTCCAGCGAATTTGGCCCGCAGCAGCCGACATCGGCGATGAGCGTCGAAAACTGACGCGGGGACGAAAACGTGACCAAGGTGCAAGAAAAGCGCGAATTTGGCCCGGTGAAGGTTGAACGACTGTCGATCTTCACCGAGATG
>NZ_JBLZPK010000048.1:44914-106158 GCF_049199905.1 Shinella sp. M27 | reverse complement strand
GATCGGCCTCGCCATCGCCGGGTTCGCCCTTGCGCATCCGGCCTTCCTGTCGGTGGCAAACCTTCTCAACATCGGCCAGCAAAGTGCAATCGTGGCAATCGTCGCGTTCGGCATGACCGCCGTCATCATCGCGCGTGGCATCGACATTTCGGTGGGCGGCATCATGGCTTCGGCAGGCATTGTCGCCGCCATGACGGTGGAGGCGACAGGCTCGGGTCTGCTTGGCATTCTTGCCGCCTGCCTTGCCGGTGCACTTTTCGGCGCAATCAATTCCGTCCTGATTTCTGTCATCGGTATCAGTCCGTTCATCGCAAGTCTCGGAACGATGGCGCTTGCGAAAGGCGCTGCACTCAGCGTTTCCAAGGCTTCCAGCATCCTGGTGACGAATGAAGCCATGCTCTGGGCCGGCCAGGCGACAGTGCTCGGCATTCCGGCCGGTTTCCTTGTCGCGATTTTGCTATGTACAGGCTGGAGCTTCCTCCTGAACAGGACGGTGCTTGGGCGATCCATCTATGCTGTTGGCGGAAACGCGCCTGCCGCGCGGGCGTCCCTCATCAACGTTCGCAGGACGCAGACCGCAACCTATGTCCTGTGCGGAGTCTCTGCCGGTCTGGCGGCCGTAATCGGTATTGGTCGGCTCGGTTCGGCCCAACCGCTCGCTGGAACTGGTCTGGAATTCGCCGCCATCACCGCTGCCGTCGTTGGCGGTGCGAGTCTCGCCGGCGGAAAGGGTTCCGTGACCGGCACGATGCTCGGTGCGATCGCAATCGGCACGATAAACGCGGGGCTGTCCTTCCTTCAGGTTTCCCAGCAGATCATCTATATGGTTTCCGGCCTTATGATCCTGGGCGCCGTGTTGGCCCGTGGCGACCTTGCCTGGAAGCGACAGCTTCTAGCCAAGGTCAAGGCAGCGTCCGCTGCGCGGACAGGCGCTGCCACAGCGAGCGACCGCCGACTTGACGTTTCGGGCGTTTCCAAATCGTTCGGCAGCGTAAAGGTGTTGCACAATATATCCTTCACGCTCGAAAGCGGCGAAGTCGTCGCGTTGATGGGCGAAAACGGTGCCGGCAAATCGACGCTCATCAAATGCCTGTGCGGCGTGCACAAGACGGATAGCGGGGTCATTGCATTTATCGGCAGGGATGAAGGTGAAAGCGATGCGCTCAAGGACATTGCCGTCATTCATCAGCATTTCAGTCTCGTACCGGATCTCACCGTCGCCGAAAGTCTCTCGCTGGGGCGGGAGCCCGTTTCCGGCTTCTGGCTTCGCAGATCGGTGATGCGGCGCAGGGCAGAACAGGTGCTGGGCGAAGTGGGCCTCGATTGTGACGTGGATGCGCCGGTGCGCAGCCTGACCGTCGGCCAGCGGCAGATGCTCGAAGTCGCAAAGGCGCTGATGGCATCCGCCTGGCTGGTTGTGATGGATGAGCCGACGAGTGCGCTCAGCAACCGCGAACGTGATCAGCTCTATGCGATCATCGCCAAGCTGCGCGCGAAGGGGTGCGCTGTTCTGTACATCTCCCACAAGATGGAGGAGGTGAAGACGCTCGCATCCCGCGCGATCGTACTTCGCGACGGTCATCTTGTCGGCGATGTTGCACTTTCTGAAATATCGGAGCGCCAGCTGGTCCACATGATGGTGGGCCGCGATCTGGAAAATGTCTTTCCATGGAGCTCAGCCGAACTCGGTGCGGACATGATCCAGCTTCGCGCCATGGCGGGCGGTCTGGCGAAGGACGTGTCCTTGACCGTAAGGCGGGGTGAAGTCGTCGGCCTTGCGGGGCTGATGGGAAGCGGCCGCTCGGATATCCTGCGCTGCATCGCGGGTATGGACCGTCACGTCTCCGGCGAGATATTGCTTGGCGGCGAGCCCCTGGCGCCCGGTCATCAGCGCATGTCCGCGGAACGCGGCGTCGCCTTTATCCCGGAGGACCGTCATGTCGAAGGGATCGTGGGATGCCTCAGCATCGCAGACAATCTCGGTCTCCTCTGGATGCAGCGTCAGAAGCGGCTCGGCGTTGTTTCAAGGCGCGGCGTGCATGAGGTGGCGCAGACGCTGATCCGGCAGCTGGACATCCGGCCGCCGACCCCAGGCAAGGCCGTCGCGAACCTCTCCGGTGGCAACCAGCAGAAAGTCGTTATCGGGAAATGGCTGGCCGTCAATCCAACGATCGTCCTGCTGGACGAGCCGACCAGCGGTGTCGATGTCGGCGCAAAGTCCGAAATCCACAAGGTCATCGGTGATCTGAAAGCCAGGGGCGCCGCGATCCTGCTGGTCTCCAGCGAGCTTCCCGAACTGCTTGGCGTGTCTGATCGCATCGTGGTCATTCGCAACGGCGTAAGCGTGGGCGAACTGCCCCGGGGCTCAAGTGAAGAAGCCGTCATGGAACTCGCCTTTGGCTCAACTGCTCCCGTCAGAGAGGAGGCTCAGATATGAACATGTCCAGCAAGCTTCTCACCAATATCGGGCCGCTCGCTCTTCTGCTCGTGACCGTTCTGGTGTGCGGTCTGATCGACCCGCGCATTCTTGCCTCCGAAAATCTGATCAACGTGCTGGCACAGAGCGTGCCGGTTCTCATGCTGGCTCTTGGCGCCTTCATCGTGCTGGTGACCGCCGGGATCGACCTTTCGGCAGGCGTCGCCGTCACGCTCGGAAGCATCGTCGTCGCCAGCCTGCTCACGGCCGGTGTCGATCTGCCTGTTGCCCTCGGCGGCGGCCTTCTCTCCGTTTTGGCTATCGGGTTCGTGAACGGCGCTCTTGTCAGCATGTTGCACATTCCCGCCTTTGTTTCGACCCTTGCGACGATGTCCTGCATTCAGGGGCTCAGCCTGCTGATGGCCAAGCGCGGGGTCTATGTTCTCAGCGATCCGACCTTGAAATTCCTCGGCATTACCCGTTTCGGGAATGTTCCGGTGCTCCTGATCTTCGCGGCCTTCGTCGTTCTGGTCGCCTATGTGCTGATGCATCACACGCGGTTCGGCCTTCGCGTCTATGCGACTGGATCGGACCCTGCCGCCGCTGCGCTCGCAAACGTCCCGACCGGCCGGATCTACCTCCTCACCTATGTGGTCGCAGCCGGCTTCACGTTCATGTCGGTCGTCACGCTCATCGCAAGGACGCCGATCGTGACGCCGAACCTTGGCGGGCAATCCCTTCTTCTCGATGCCATCGCCGCCTGCGTTCTGGGAGGCACGAGCATCTTCGGAGGCCGCGGCGCCGTCATGGGGGTCGTCATGGGGACGCTGATCGTCGGACTGTTTTCGAATGCCCTGCGCGTGGTCGGCATCGACCCGTCCAGCCTGGACTTGATGAAGGGAACGCTCGTCATCGCGGCGCTTCTCTGCGACGCCGGCATGCTGTCCGTTCGTCGCAAGATATTTAAGGAACATGCAAATTGAGCGCGACACCCCCCATACGCAATCATGAACTTCACGGAAAGGAGCCGCTCCTCGACGTCGCGATCGATATTCTCGCAAAGCTGGTGTCCTTTCCGTCGGTCAGCTCTGAACCGAACGGTGAGGTCATTGAGTTTATCAGCGCTTTCCTTTCCGAAAGCGGTGCACGTGTCGAACGCCTGCGTAGTCCACATCAGCCGAAGGAAAATCTCTGGGCGACGTTCGGTGATGGCGACAGCGATGGCCTCGTGCTTTCGGGACATGTCGACGTCGTGCCGGTGACGGGGCAGAACTGGACGAGGCCGCCGTTTTCGCTGACCCGCGACACCAAGCGTGTCTATGGCCGCGGAACGACCGACATGAAAGGCTTCCTCGCTTGCGCTATGGCTGCCAGCGCGCTTTTCCAGCAAGAAAAATTGCGCCGCCCGGTGCACATCGCCGTCACGTTCGATGAGGAGGTCGGATGCCATGGAGCGCGGGAGCTTGTCGATTTCCTGCAGAGAACCAACATCCGGCCGGCAGCCATCATCGTTGGCGAACCGACATCCATGGCCGTCGTCGATCGTCACAAGGGATCGGTCGGCTTCACGACGGAGATCCTCGGCACGCCCGCCCATTCGTCGCAGGTTCATCTTGGGCAGAGCGCCATCAAGATCGCCAGCGAGCTTGTGAGTGAACTTGCCTTAATCGGCGAACGGCTGACGCAAGACGCCGCCGACGCCGCTTTTTCCTATCCCTATCCGTCCATCAATGTCGGTGCGATCAGGGGAGGACAGGTTCGGAATATCGTCGCGGCAAGCTGCGCGTTCGACTGGGAAATCAGGCCGATCCTCCCGCAGCAACTTGCGGATATACGGCGCGCCTTCGACCGGCATGTTGCTGAAAAGATGAAGCGATACGCTGATGCGGGAGGGCTGGTTCCATCGATCACGACGAACGTCGCCTATGATACACCGCCACTGGTCGGGCTGCCGGCATCCAATGCCGTCTCGCTTGCGATGAATTTTGCGGACCGGAACGGCTCGTCCGCCGTATCCTATGGCACGGAAGCGGGCATCTATCAGGAGGCCGGGTTCAACACCGTCGTCTGTGGCCCGGGCGATATCCAGCAGGCGCACGCCGCTGACGAGTGGATCGCGGTGGACCAGCTGGAGCAATGCCTCAGCTTCATGCGCCGCCTCGCACAATATGTAACCGAGCCCAGTCAATAGCGGTCGGGAGCCCGTAAAATGCGAATAGC
Source organism: Shinella sp. M27 (assembly GCF_049199905.1). Taxonomy (NCBI): domain Bacteria; kingdom Pseudomonadati; phylum Pseudomonadota; class Alphaproteobacteria; order Hyphomicrobiales; family Rhizobiaceae; genus Shinella; species Shinella sp. M27. The sequence continues at coordinate 101,522 of NZ_JBLZPK010000048.1, read as the reverse complement.
CGAACACGTCTATCTCGTCGCATCCGGAATACAGGGCTGCGCCTTGAGCGAGGATCTGGACTGCAACTGCTACCTTTTCGATTCCGGTGCAGGTCTCGTGTTGTTCGACACGGGCGCTGGCCGCGACGTTGACCGGATACACGCGGTCATTGAAGGCGACGGATTGTCGTTCGACGACATCACGCATGTCTTTCTGACACACGCGCACGCGGATCATTCCGGCGGGGCGGCAGCGATAGGTGCGGCGGGTAAGGCCCACATCGTCTGCGGTGCCAGGACGGCGGATGTGTTTGCTATGGGCGAGGCCGGCATCAGCCTGGATGCCGCGCGAAACGCCGGGGTGTATCCTGCGGATTACCGTTACACGGCTCCGGTTCCGGACGGGATCATCGATCCCGGCTCGCCGTTCGAAATCGGCAGGCTGCGTGTCACGGCCCTGCCGACACCGGGCCACAGCGCCGATCACATGTCCTATCTGGTCAGATTGGCCGATACCGGATTTCTGGTTTCGGGCGACGCGCTGTTTCACTCGGGTCGCATCATCTACCAGGCGACCCACGATTTCGACGTTGCCCAATCCTGCGAAAGCATGAAGACAATCGCCGCGCAGGCGTTCAGCAGCCTGCTTCCCGGCCATGGAATGTTCACGGTTTCGGCTGGAAAGCGCCATGTATACGCGGCGCTTGCCCGGATCGAGGCGATGAGCCCGCCTGCGCCTTTGCAGCTTGTGAATTTGTAGCCCGGAGACGCTGAGATGAAGAGGTTCGACGGCAAGGTTGTGGTCGTGACTGGCGGTGCAAGCGGTATCGGTGCCGCGACCGTTGATGCTTTTCTGGCCGAAGGTGCGCGCGTGGCCGTGCTCGACCGCGCATTTAAATCGGCGCGGCAGAAGGCAGTCGACGCGCCTGTCGATGTCGTCTGCGACGTTTCGCAGGAAGGTGAGGTCGAGGCGGCATTCGACGGTATCGTGAATCGCTGGGGCGCTGTCGATGTCGTCGTCCATGGGGCGGCCACGCTCGGCGCGAGTGCGCCGTTTCATGAGGTCTCGCTTGCGACCTGGCGAAAGTACATCGACACCAACCTCACGGGCTCCTTCCTGGTGTCTCGCGCGGCGGCCAATCGCATGATTGCGGGTGGCATCGAAGGGCGCATCATTCTCGTCGGCTCCGTCAATTCCTTCGCCGCGGAACGTGAAGCGGCGCCCTATGCCGTTAGCAAAGGCGGCGTTCGTCTTCTGACACGCGCGGCGGCGGTCGATCTCGCGCGGTTCGGGATCACGGTGAACATGGTCGCGCCCGGGCCGATCACCACACCCGCGACGGCGGGAAATTTCGAAAGCGAGGCGACGAAGGCTCTTTTCTCTCGGGTCTTGCCCGCGGGCGGCCCGGGCCAGCCACAGGACGTCGCTGCCGCGATTCTTTTCCTGGCGACGAAGGAGAGCCGTTTCATAACCGGAACCGACATCGTCGTGGACGGCGGGATGTTCGCGCAAATTTTAAGCTGATCCGAAAACGCACCGCCGAAAAGAGGAATAGAGGCGGTCATACCCAGAGGAAGTCACTATGCATTATGACGTCATCGTCGTTGGCGCCGGGTCGGCCGGTGCCGTCGTCGCCGCTCGCCTCAGCGAGGATCCGGACCGCCGGGTCCTGCTGCTGGAAGCGGGGCCGAACTATCGCACCGCAGAGCAGCCCTTGGAGATGCAGAGCGCCAATCCCTTCAACCTGATCCTGCCGAAGCATTTTCAGGACCGGTATATGTATACCGACCTGATGGCACGACGCACCAAGAAGCAGGATCATCGCATCTACTGGCGTGGCAAGGGGCTCGGAGGCTCTTCGGCAGTGAACGCGCAGATCGCCATTCGTGGTCCGCTCCACGCTTTTGATCGCTGGGCGGACATTGGGTGCCAAGGCTGGTCCGGCCGAGACGTGCTGCCCTATTTCATGAAGCTGGAAGACGATCCTATCGAAGCCGACTTTCATGGTCATGATGGCCCGATCCCGATCTTCCGGGCTCCATTCCAGAGCTGGGGTAATGTGGACAAGGCGATGCGTGACAGCGCGATGGCGCTTGGTCATCCCTGGTGTGATGACCTCAATGCCCCTGATGCCGAGGGTGTCTGCACCTTTGCGATCAACAGCCGTGACGGCAAACGTGTCGCCGTCAGCGACGGCTATCTCGAACCTGCGCGGGGCAGGCCCAATCTTACCATCATCGGCGAAGCGCTGGTCGACACGGTGCTGTTCGATGGCGCGGCGGCGACGGGCGTGGTGGCGGTCGTCGGCGACGAACGGCTTGAATTTTCGGCGCCGCTCATCGTCCTTTCGGCAGGCGCCATTCACAGTCCCGCCATCCTCCAGCGGTCGGGCATAGGCCCGGCGGCTCTGCTCGCCCGGCACGAGATCGATGTCCGTGCCGATCTGCCGGTCGGAGAGGGCTTTTTCGATCACCCCTATTGCCGCATCGAGGTAAAGCTGAAGCCGGAGTTCAAGGCGGTGGACGTCAATGCACGCCACACGAATTGCTGCGTCAAGATGAGCTCCGGGGTTCCCGGCGGCACGCCGCAGGATATCCTTTTCAACGCCATGAATCACGGCGGTGTCGGCGTCGAATCCGACCGCGCGCAGTTCGGCGAGTCCATGATCAACCTGATCCTGATGGAAGCGAAAAGCCGGGGTTCCGTGCGGCTTTCCTCGCCGCATGTGCTCGATCAGCCGATTATCGACGAGAATATGCTGGATCATCCCAACGACCTTGAACGCATGCGCTTCGCCTATCGCCATCTGGGCGAGATCGGCAAACAGCAGCCGCTGAAAGCCATCGCCGAAAAGATGCTGCTGGGGAATTCCGATTTGCCGCTGGACTGGCTGAATGCGGCGACGGATGATGCTGTCGATGACTTCCTGCTCGAACAGTCATCCGATGCGCAGCACGGGGCCGGCGGCTGTTGCATGGGGGCGGACGGCGATCCGGCAAGCGTCGTTGACGTGAACGGCAAGGTGCGCGGCGTGCGCGGATTGTACGTTGCGGACGCTTCTATCATGCCGCTCGATTGCCAGGCGAACACCAATCTTTCCGTCATCATGATCGGAGAAAAGATCGCCGATGGCCTTCGCCGGAGAAACGAGCGATGAGCGCGATTGATCGCCTGAAGGCGCTTGGTCTCGAGTTCCCAGCGGACTTCAGCCCCGGCGGCAACTATATCCCGTTCCGCCGCTGCGGTGATGTCCTCTACTTCTCCGGCCAAGGCCCCAGAATGGCCTCCGGCGACTGGATCACCGGGACTGTGGGAGAGGATGTCACGGTCGAACAGGCCTATGAACAGGCGCGGGGCGTCGGACTCGCTCTTCTTGCTACCGCGGGCAACGCAGCGGGAAGTCTGGATCGGATCGAGGTCGTGAAGATTTTCGGCATGGTTCGGGCAAGGAGTGACTTCGCGCGGCACGCCGATGTAATCAACGGATGCTCGGACCTTCTCGTGAACGTGCTTGGTGAGCGCGGCAAGCATGCACGGTCCGCCGTCGGCATGGGTTCCCTTCCAAATGGGATGACCGTCGAAATCGAAGGCATCATGCGCATTCTGCCGGAGGACGAAAATGGCCTGGTATGAAGAAGGTTGTTTCATTGGCCGCGCGTGGTCGCCCGAGGCGAGAGGTCCCATCCTTGTGACCATCCGCGAGGGCCGCGTGCTCGACGTGACGTCGAAGGATGCCCCGACGGTCCGTGATCTTCTCGATCGCGACGATCCCGCTGCCTTTCTGCAGGCGGCGACGGGGCGTGATGTTGGTTCGCTCGAAGACCTTCTCGACATCCGGCAGCCCGACCTTTCGCACCTTCACCTGCTTGCGCCCTTCGATCTCCAGGCGATCAAGGCCTGCGGCGTCACGTTCGCGCGCAGCATGATCGAGCGTGTCATCGAGGAGCGCGCGGCGGGTGATCCCGCACGGGCCGCGAGCATTCGCGACAAGGTGGCAGAGATCATCGGTGTGAGCCTGCGCGACTTCAAGGCAGGTTCCGAAGCCGCGCAAGAGGTCAAGGCCGCCTTGATCGAGGAGAACCTCTGGTCGCAATACCTGGAGGTCGGCATTGGTCCGGACGCCGAGGTCTTCACGAAGTCTCAGGTCTTGTCTGCAGTGGGCACGGGCGCGGACGTCGGTCTGCATCCGAATTCCAGATGGAACAATCCCGAGCCGGAGATCGTGCTCGCGGTCGACAGCGAGGGTGTGGTCAAAGGTGCCACGATCGGCAATGACGTCAACCTGCGCGACATCGAAGGCCGCTCGGCGCTTCTGCTCGGCAAGGCGAAGGATAACAACGCTTCGTGCGCCATCGGCCCCTTTATCCGGCTCTTTGATCGGACGTATTCGATCGACGACGTGCGCAACGCCGAGCTCGACCTTCATGTCGCAGGGCAGGACGGCTTCATTCTGCGCGGCAGGAGTTCGATGAAGGAGATCAGTCGCGACCCACTCGATCTGGTCGCGCAGACACAAGGACGGCACCATCAGTATCCGGATGGATTCGCGCTCTTCCTCGGCACGCTATTCGCGCCAGTTCAGGACCGCGATACGCCAGGGCACGGGTTCACGCATAAGATTGGTGATGTAGTGACTATTTCCAACGACAAGCTTGGCGCCTTGATGAACCGGGTGATGCTTTCGACCGAATGCGCGCCTTGGACGTACGGAGCATCGCATCTGATGCGCAACCTTGCTTCGCGTAATCTTCTCTAGGACTACAAGCCATGACGGTGCCCTAGAACCTAATATTGCGCGAGTGGGACGGCCCGGATGGGGTTAGGAACATCAACCCGTCGAACACGGGCGATGTCGTCGGCCGGTATGCCCGCGCCTCCGTCGAGGACATCAAACAGCGATTGCCGCGGCCAGAGCGGCATTGCCGTCATGTGGCGCTTCGGCATCCTCGAGCGCCAGGCTATCCTGCGCGAGACGGCGGACGAAATCCTTGCGCGTAAGGACGAACTTGGCCGTCTCTTGTCACTTGAGGTTAGCAAGATGTTGATTGTTGCCTGAATTTGACCCGGTTTGTTAGCTTGCCGTGACCCACGCTTAGCCAGAAAACTGCTTTTTCATCCAACCTTTAGTCGGGCAGCGCCAAATGAAAAACTGGGTAAAATATGACCGATACTCAACAGGCTGCCAGCAAAAAGAAACTCAGGACGTTCCACAAAGTGACATCTTTCAACACGGTCTGAGCCCCCAACTCGGATAGAGCTTCACCTTGCTGATGGAGACGGTCGTTCGCTCGTTGCCTTGCATCGCAAGGACGTGATGGTCCGCAAAGAAAGCGAGTGCTACACAAGCTTCGCCCTCAACTCATCCTGCCTGAATTGCCTTCCAGATCAACTCCTGAAACGCGGCTTCAAGCTCCTGCTCGCAGAGCAAAAACCTATCCTCGTTGCGTTCGTCAGAGCGTGGTCCCCGAGTTGCCATGGCCGCCTCCCGCCTTGGACATAGGGTGTCGCGTCACGCCGGCAAGGTTTTGTACTTTGCTGTCGTCGAGTTGTTCCAATATGGGGAGGGACTGTCGAGCACACCGCCAGCGCGGTGCTATCACCCTTACGGATGCAAGGGCGAGCAAGCCTAATGACCACTGGCCGGTGGCTCGATCGTGATCATGACAGGTGCGTGGTCGCTGGTGTGCTCCCAGCCTCGAGGCCCGCCGCGCACACTCGCTGATCTGAGCCAAGGCGCGACCGCTGGGCTCAGCAGAAAGTGGTCGATTCTCAGGCCCGCATCGCGTTTGAAGGAGTTGCGCCGATATTTCCAGAAGGTGTAAATCTGCTCGTCGGGATGGAGATGGCGGATTGCATCCGTCCACCCCTGCGCGAGGAGATCGGTATAAGCCTCGCGAACCTCCGGGCGAAATAGCGCGTCGTCACTCCAGCGCTCGGGTGCATAGACGTCGAGATCAGTTGGCATGACGTTGTAGTCGCCCACCAGGAGGGCAGGTACGTCGAGTTCGATGAGCTCGGCGGCATAGGCGTGCAGCCGCTGGAACCAACGGAGCTTGTAGTCGAATTTCGGACCGGGCGCGGGATTGCCGTTCGGAAGGTAGAGGCAGCCAATCAGCATGCCGTCAACAGCTGCTTCGATGTAGCGACTATGGGTGTCGTCGGGATCGCCCGGTATTCCGCGGCGCGTCAGGAGAGGCACAAGGCCTTTGGCGAGGATCGCGACGCCATTCCAGCTTTTCTGGCCGTGCCAGACGGCGCCATAGCCCGCGCGCTCCAGTTCCGCCCGCGGGAACCGGTCGTTCGGGGATTTCAGTTCCTGAAGGCAGACCACGTCCGGGGAGTCTTCCTCGAGCCATCGCATAAGCACGGCGAGACGCCCATTGACGCCGTTGACGTTGTAGGTCGCGATCTTCATCGGTCCCCGTACCGTTCAAAACGCTCGTGATCGACCTGGACGGCCATTAGAACGGCGCCAGTGAGACGCTGCTGGGTGGGCGAGCTTCGACCGGGTCGTATGCCGGATCGGGATATTCGTGATAAACCGTTGCGTGACAATCGGCGGCGCGCTTTATCGCATCGAATGTCGCCTCCGGCGGCCAACCGGCGAAAATGGTATGATCGAAAAGCTCACGGACAGCGCCGTAAATCGCTTGCTCGCATTCAAGCACGATATCCCGATCGGTGGTCGATTGCTGCGGCGGTCGAATTCTAGCGTTCATGGAGGCTCTCCTGTGCTTTACAAAGACGTCCGCTTCGGTAGCAGTGCGGCGAGCCAACATCGTGTGGCGAATAATGCGAAGCCGGCGTGATTAGTTCCCATTGACGTTCGGTACGCGCTCCTCAATAGGGCGTTCGGGAATATCCGGTAGAGAGTCCGGCGTCTCGAAATCGGCGTACTTGACCTTCAGCGTCACCGTCCGTCCATGGAGGCCCTTGCTCTCGCAATGACGCCATACCTTCGCGGCAAGCGGCATGAGTTCCGCACTGGCGACGCCGAGATCGATTATATCGACCGTGAACGTGTCTTCAGCGCCGACGGATTTTCGCGGCCGATCCGGTTGGACCTCCCGATGATCGATGCCGCGGGCGATGTTGTAGTACCGAGCGCCTGACTTGCCGAAATGCTCCTGCAGGAACATTAGCGTTTTAGACCTGGCCGACGCCGTGCTGCTTTATGCGCAACGGTCACCCGCTACCGTGCCAAGGGCGCTCTGCGCGATGTTGGCAAGGCGCTTGGTTTGCCGGAAGATATGATCGGGCAACTCTCATCTGGCGTGTGGGGATGGTCGGAGGGTATATCTGAGCGACAGGTGAAGGAGAACAACCTCAACGCCGCTGACTACCGGCTGAAGCTCACGCTGGAGTTGGCGCAGCAACTCATGGGGCGCCGCGCCACCTTGGTCAACATCCGGGGGGCTTCGTGCTCACCCAGGACCGCCTTGACGATCTCGTGCCAATCGAACCCGCCAGGATGGATGATCGGCAGGTGATCGAGTGGGACAAAGATGACATTGAGGCACTGAAGTTTATGAAGGTCGATATGCTGGCCGTTGGCATGCTTACCTGCATGTCGAAAGCGGTCGCGCTCATGGCTGAGCACAAAGGAGAAGTCTGGGATCTCGCCACGATCCCATCTGAAGACTCGCGCACCTACGGCTGCGCTCGTCAAGTTGGGTGAGGCTGACGCGTTCTTGCCGTCACTCGGACTTCAACGCCGCGACGCCTTATGGGCGATCAAGGGGTTGCGCAATGAACCTTTGGCGCTTTGGGCCGCGGCCGCCGACCGAGAGGCGCGTGAGGTCGCTGAAATGCAAGAGCCTGATGTTGATCTTCCCTCTATGCGCGCCGGGCACGAGGTGGTCGAGGACTATTCCCATGTGGGCCTCACCCTCCGCGAGCACCCGGTCTCGTTCCTGCGCAAGGACCTGCGCAAGAAATGCATGGTGACCTGTGCCGGAGCCACGGCCGAGCGCGACGGCCGGTGGCTGATGACAGGCGGTCTTGTCCTCGTGCGCCAACGGCCGGGCTCGGCCAAGGGTGTCATGTTCATGACGCTCGAAGATGAGACCGGGATAGTCAATGCAGTGGTGTGGCCGACGGTGTTCGCGCGGCAGCGCCGGCTGGTGCTGTCAGCCTCGATGGTTGCGATCAACGGCAAAATCCAAAGGGAGGGGACGCGTACATCTTGTCGCCCAACGGCTGTTTGATCTTTCAGAGGACCTCAGCAGCCTCGGTGAGCGCGGGGAGCAGTTTCCGCTTCCGCATGGAGGCGGTGACGAATTCGCGCATGGGAATGGCGCGCCTGATTCCCGGGAGAGACCGAAAGCGGCGGCGCCCGCGCGGGACATCTTCATACCGGATCTGTTGATTGACCGGTTGAAGGTGAAGAGCAGGAATCTTCATTGACCTTGCGCGCCGTGAGCACATCTCTCTGCGTGCTCCTGTCACCAAGGTCACAACGCATCATCCAGCAAGCCCGGTATCTGGCGGTGTATCTGGCTACAGCCCTGGGGGACCGAACTTTATGCAACCACGACCGCAGATACTCTTCGACGTCATGACAAAAACAGTCGCCATTCTATTCGAAGGCGACGTCATAACTCTGATAGGGCCGTACTCGTCTCGTACCAACGCAATGAGCGCCGCGATGGACGAGTGCGCAAAGCGCGGTTGGCTCGACGTTCCGGATCCCGCTCCGGCGGGCGAAACGCAAATCGGGTGAGAGAACTATGCACGGGAAAACAACCGGTCTGACTTTTGCAATCTATCTTCTAGGAGCAGTGAGCGCGTTTGCTGGCTCGGTGCGCGGCATCGTTGTCGACAACGAGGGCAATCCGCTCAGCGATGTCCACGTCGAGGTTGTCTATCAGACCTTCAATGCCGACCAACTCATGGACTACGGTCAAAGCATCAAATCGGAAACGCAAACAGGTCAAGACGGGCGCTACGATATCGACACGACGCATCTGCCCCCCGGCGAATATTCAGCGCACGCTTATCAGATTGTTATGAACGGTGGCCGGGAGACCCATGTCGATGCCGTAGGCGGTGATCTCTCCACTTTTGCGGGGAACGCCGACACGATCCGAAATTTCGTGGTTGGCATTGTCGAGCATTCCGACGACATGCCGTATGGCAACGCGGGTATTTTTGTCGTCAATAATGCGATCATGGATTACACGGATCTCAGTGAGACCGAGATCACGCTGGTCCATATCGAGACAGGCACTGTCTACGTGAGGACGGTCCGTCCGACAGGTGAGGGGTTGGCGATCACCGGAATCCCCTTTGGGAAATATCGGGCCTCTGCCCGTCTCGCGGGGCGTCCAATGCAGATCGCATTGTGGGGGCCAGGCGAGAACGATGTTTTTGCCTCAAGCATTGAACACGACTTCACGATGGGCTTCTCCGGTAATCAAATACAGGTTGTCATTAAGCCTTGATTCAAGAGACTAACTCCATCAGTGCGGCATCCATAGGTCTGGCCATCCCGCTCAATTCCCCACCTCAAGCAAGGCAACAAATTCCGACCCGATCCGTTCGCCGACGCAGAAGAGATCGCCATTCTGCAGGTCGAACGTAACCGGTGTCACACCCGCGCCTTGACGCCGCGTTCTGTGTTTTGTGGTGGGCGGGTTCAGACCGAGACGTAATTGCCAAACTGGGTTGCATAATGGGCTTAGCTTCATCCACAAGAACCCGGTGAAACTCCGGATGGCTCTTCTAGCCGCCGATCCGCCATACAATACCTATTCCGTTTTCGAGGGCCAAGTCTCGCTCGGCCCGTTGCCTCAACTGTAAAAATCTTCAATGCAAGCTCTTTCAAACTACCGTCAGGAGTGGTGAGTTGATTGTTGCCTGAATTTGACCGGGTTTGTTAGTTCACCGTGACCCACGGCTTAGCCGGAAAACTGTTTTTCACCCAAGTCTTTGTCGCTTTAGCCGGGGCAACGCCAAATGAAGAAAAAGAGCGTCAAGTCCGACCGATATTCAACACTAGTGGGCCTTTGGGAGTAGTACATGGTTGCGTGATCGAGGTCCGCCATCCGATTGCCTTATCTGGAATGTCTGCGCGTATGCGGCTTCACTCAAAGTGAAGTCCGCACTGCGGATGAAAATCACTTCCTTCTAAAATGATGGTATCATTGGAAAAATTGGGTCTGTTAACACATTGTTAGCCATACTGCCGGCTAGTTAGACGCGACCTTGTAGCCCATGAAGGGCAAACTCCAATTTACTAGTGTGCCTATATGACCAGCATTCTCACGAATGGGGGCGCAATTTCCGCGCTCCAAACTTTGCGCTCGATAAACTCGGATATGGCGGAAACTCAAGGAAGAGTGTCATCAGGATTGCGCGTGCAAACCGCAGCCGACAATGCAGCCTATTGGTCGATCGCAACGACAATGCGGTCGGACAACATGGCGCTTTCTGCAGTCAGTGACAGCATTGGCCTTGGGCAGGCGATTGCGGATACAGCTGTCGCTGCGCTTGATATTGTCATTGAGAGCCTCGACGCGATGAAGTGGCTGTTCGTATCCGCGCGTTCTATGGAGCCTATCGATATCACCGACTTTTCCTACTATGGCATGACATATTTTCCAGAGGACGGTGCTGAGAAACGTGTTGACCCGAAATATGCGGGATCATTGCTGCAAAAACTCGACGAAGACATGTTGCAGCACATTATGGCGATCAACAACGCAGTGGATTCAGCGAGCTTCAATGGCGTCAATTTGCTGGCGAAGCCAAAAGATGGAGTAGATCTGGATGACGCATTCGCTGCCACCTTTGTGACAGGATACGCGCCAGGTGACATTCAAACACTTAGGTTGAAGTCGCGCGATTTTGTGCTCTTTAATGACAACTTCGCAAACTACGGCACAATCGCGGAAGAGGACACCAACGCGGGAATTCTAGACGCCGACATAAACATAATGGCTCAATTGCCCGATGGGTCGACGTGGTGGACGAGTGCTCCCATAGACCTGTTCCACTCCACGTTCTCTGACCAACCCTATGACAACGTCGGAATAAACGTCATCTATGATCTAGAGGCGGTCATATCGATGAGTGGGTTCACCCGAGACAGTGCCTACGAGTACTTCATAAACGAGTTCGAAAAGAAGATTCAGGGCGTGGTGTCCGCTCAGGCAAAATTGGGCGCTGTACAACATCGACTAGAAATGGCTGGAGAATTTAACTCTGATCTTAGAAATGCCTACACGTCAGGTATAGGCCGGCTGGTCGATGCGGATATGAGCGAAGAGTCCACGCGCTTCAAAGCGCTTGAGACGCAGCAACAACTGGGCATTCAAGCGCTGCAGATTGCGAATTCCAACTCTGACAATGTCGTTGCCCTTTTCAGATAACTAAACGGCTCGCGGTATGAGTACCCGGAATGGCTCCGCACCGCAACACGCCGCTACTGCCGCGAATACAACAACCCAAAACCGCCGGAGCGAACTCAAAACTGGATGAAACTTGGGGGCAAGGTCACTCGCTCTCACCGTCGAGGATCTCGCGGAGATCGATGCTGAGGCGTCCAGGATCGAGGTGCAGGGCGAACGGCTGCGAGAAGCCGTGCTGAAGATGACCTACCATTGAGAGCGAGATGGCGCGACCGTGACCGACTTCGTCGATGCGACTCGAAGCAGTCATTTCATGACGCCGCTTCTCTTGTCCTTTCCTGCGGCGGCACCTTCGCTTCGGCGCATGGTACGCCAAAGACGCTGGTGGTTTGCTTTCGCGTAGCGGGAACACGCGGGCGTCGCTGGCTAGGTTCGCCGGGCGCTGAAAGCCGACCTGTTCGAAATCGGGCCGGAAGCCCTTATCAGGACGACTATTTCGAGACGGTCGCACAGGCGCAGCAGGAACGCGATTGTGGCTAGAGCCTCCCCTGAAGGCAAGTCGACGATATTGCCCACGGCGGCACTGTCTTCCCCGGTTTTCCGATCTGAGGCATGACGACGCGTCCGAACCCGCTCTTTCCTTCCGCCAATGATCTGTCAGCTAATACGATCATGGCGACTGACATTCGGATCAGGGCGCCGCTCGCGGCATTGCTGTTGCGACCGGCTCGCCAACCTATTGGGGTACTGATGCCTTGCCGAGCTTTACAGAGGGCTCCCGTGCCCAGACGCGTAGCTTGCCGAGCTTCGATACGAAGCCGGAAAGCCCATCCTCGCCGGGAAGGACCAGTATGCCTTCATCGAGAGCCGCGGCGATACCGGCCTTCTGAAGCAAGGGCATCGCCGATGCGTCGTAGCCGATGAACTTGCAGTGCTGGAACGCGTCGGCAACAAAGTCGCGGCCGCTTGCTTCCTTCACCAGATCATCGATGGCTTCGACAGAGGTCAGCAGCGCGACGGCATCGAAGAGCACGGAAGGCCCGCCGTCGATCATGTGATGCGCCTCGATCCAAGATCCGTCTGAAGCGGTTACGCCGCCCACCTTCGGAGCGATGAGTTCGCACACGGCCTTTTCCTTTTCGACCGCTGCGGTGAGCCCTTTCAACAGTTGGGCGTCCACGCCGTCAGTAATGAGAATGCCGAGCTTGCGACCCGCGAAGCGTTTCGGCCCGTTCTCGACGATGCTGAGTGCCGGAGAAGGTTCCAGATCCTGGCGGGTCGACACAGCCGCATCGGCGGGCTTCGGCATGGATCGGAAGCCGAGTTTCTGGGCAACCGTAGCCGCCAATGTCTCATCGACGTTCAAGAGATGCGAGACCATGCGCTCGCGGATGACAGGCGTTTCGACCTTGCTCAGCTCGAAAGTCAAAGCGGCGGCAATATGGCGCTGCTCCGGTGGGGTCTGGCTGATGAAGAACTGCCGCGCCTGGCTGTAGTGGTCGGCGAAGCTTTCCGGGCGCAGCCGCGCCTTGGTGCCTTGCTCCTCGGCCGGGAAGGGGCGATGGCCGCGCATCGGCGATTCGCGTGGACCTTCGCCGAAGGAATTCGGCTGGTAGTTCACCCGGCCGACCGGGTTGCGCATCGCCATGTGCCCGTCCTGCTGGAAATGCGCGAAGGGACACTTAGGTGCATTGATCGGCAGATGCGTGAAGTTCGGGCTGCCAAGCCGTTTCAGCTGCGTATCGAGATAGGAGAAGTTGCGGCCCTGCAGCAGCGGGTCGTTGCTGAAATCGATGCCTGGCGGCACGTTCTGCGTCATGAAGGCGACCTGCTCGGTCTCGGCGAAAAAATTGTCCGGCATGCGATCGAGCACCAGCCGGCCGATCGGCTGCGGCTTGAGGATTTCTTCGGGAATGAGCTTTGTCGGATCCAGCACGTCGAAATCGAAGCTGTCGGCGAAATCCTGATCGAAGAGCTGGACCTGCAATTCCCATTCCGGGAAGTTGCCGGACTGGATGGCCTGCCAGAGGTCGCGGCGGTGGAAATCGGGGTCGGCGCCGTTGATCTTGACCGCCTCGTTCCAGGCGACGGACTGGAGGCCGAGCTTCGGCTTCCAGTGGAATTTTACGAAGGTCGACTCGTCCTTGGCGTTGACGAGGCGGAAGGTGTGCACGCCAAACCCTTCCATGAAGCGGAAGGAGCGGGGAATCGCGCGGTCCGACATGACCCACATGATCATGTGCATGCTTTCCGGCGTCAGGGTAATGAAATCCCAGAACGTATCGTGAGCCGACTGCGCCTGCGGGAAAGCCCGATCCGGTTCCGGCTTTACGGCGTGGATGATGTCCGGGAACTTGATGGCATCCTGGATGAAGAACACAGGGATATTGTTGCCGACGAGATCCCAGTTGCCTTCGTTCGTATAGAGCTTCACCGCGAAGCCGCGCACATCGCGCGCAAGGTCGAAGGACCCCTTGCTGCCCGCCACGGTGGAGAAGCGAACGAAGGCCGGGGTGCGTTCGCCTGGACGCTGGAAGAGGTCCGCTTTGGTATAGGCTGCAAGCGACTCGTAGGTCTCGAAGAAGCCGTGCGCGCCATAGCCGCGGGCGTGCACCACCCGCTCAGGGATACGCTCGTGGTCGAAGTGGAAGATCTTTTCACGGAAGTGGAAATCATCGACGACGAGCGGACCGCGCGGACCGACGCGCAGCGAGTTCTGATCGTCGGCGACCGGTCCGCCCTGGGCTGTCGTCAGCACCGGCGTATCGTCTTCTGCCGTCTGGTGGAGCTCACCGCCTGCACCCCGTCGTAGCTTCACGTCGTGGATGGTGGCGGTGTCGGATGTGCTGCGCGGCGACGCTGCGGTTGTTTTCTTGGCCATGGATGTGGCTCCTCATACTTTGGTTTGAAGGGCGGCGAAGGCGTGGAACTAAAAAGGCCGCCCCTGAAGGCGGCCTGATCGGTATTGCTGGCAGTTTAGCTGGCCTTTTTCATCGAGCCCTTGGCATTTGCCGAGGATTCGCCGAGCGCCGTCAGCTTCTGGTCGGCCGCGATCTCCTCCTGGAGATTGGCGTCGAGAAGCGGGATCGCGTCTTTCATGCCAAGCTGTTTTGCCCAGGCCTTCAGCGTGCCGTAGCGCGCGATCTCGTAGTGCTCGACCGCCTGGGCGGAGGAGATGAGGCCGGCATCGAGGGCGGCGGTGCCCTTGTAGTCTTCCATGATCTCCTCGCCTTCGGCGATGATGCCCTGGATGGCTTCGCAGGTCTTGCCGCGGGCCGGCTTGCCAAGGAGTTCGAACACCTGTTCGAGGCGTTCGATCTGGCCCTGCGTTTCGTCGCGGTGCTGCAGGAAGCCGGCCTTGCCTTCTTCAGACTGGGCCGCACGCGCCATTTTCGGCAGAGCCTTCAGGATCTGTTTTTCGGCGAAGTAGATATCCTTGAGCGTATCAAGGAACAGGTCGTTCAAAGTCTTTTCCGTCGGCATTGGAATATCCGTTCAAATTTTCGAGAGGGGTAGACTTACACAACCGTGGAACCGAGACGACGTTCCGCCGGTTGGAAAATAAATCTATAAAAGGCCGCGCAGCCGAGCCCGACCTCACTTCATCAAACCGGCCGAACGCAGTGCATTCTCGATGATCGACTGAATGCTGTTGCCGGCACCACCGGATGGGGGCTGCTGCGTGAGCGTTCTTTCTGCGGAGGGCGAGGTCGGCGGGCGATCGCGGCGCTCGAACGAAGCGGCAAGGCCCCAGCTGCGCGCGATCTGCACCGTCGACGAAAGGCCGACGTCGAGCATAAAGGGCGCTGCCCTGCCATATCCAGTGGACGGATCGACCGGCGTGCCATGCCCCATGCCGGAAATCGTGTAGAGTTCGATTGCCTCGATGCCGCGATCGTCTCGCCACACGGATCTTAAATGTCGATCCATCGTCTCGACCTGGCTGGGCTGTTCGGGAACCGCATGCACGCCCTGCCATTGCGCGATGATCGCGGAGGCGTTGTCTGGAACCACCGTGTTATCGCTCGTTCCCTGCCAGACGGAAATCGTCGGCCAGGCGCCTTCATGCCGTGAAGCGGCACGCAGGCCTGCCTGCAAGCTGCCGGTGCCGGGAAGCCCTTGGCCGCGCATGCGGTCGAACGCTTCCGGGACGGTCGTGGCGGTCGCATAGGGGAGGCCGGCGATTATGGCGCCGCCGGCAAAAACCTCCGGGTAGCAGGCCAGCATGGCGTTCGCCATCGCGCCGCCGGCAGAAAGACCGGTGATGTAGATCCGGCGCTCATCGATGCCATGTTCGGCGACCACGCTGGCGATCGTTTGCCGGATGGACATCGCTTCGCCCTGGTCCCGCTGAATGTCGGCGGCATTGAACCAGTTGAAACACAGGTTGGCATTGTTCTGTCTGTTCTGTTCGGGAAAGAGCACCACGAAACCATAATCCTCGGCGAGCGCCGACCAGCCGGAGCCGGCATCATAGCCGGCGGCATTTTGCGTGCAGCCATGCAGCACGACCACCAAGGCCGGTGATGCCGGCAGCTGCTTCGGCACATGCTGCCACGCCGCCAAAGAGCCTGGGTTTCCGCCGAAATGATCGAGCTTGTTCAGGATTGAGCCGGTCGGTGCGGCGGGCTTGACGGAGCGCAGTCGCGCGAGCCGTTCCAGCGTATCGGATAGCGATCTCATAAGGGGGCTCCAGGTAGCGCGCCGGATTGGCGCATACACCCTAACCCTTCTGCAGCGATAAGGTTGCTGCACTGCACAATAAATTATTCTGTCGTATGAAGTGAAAGAAGCCGCCCCGAGAGGGACGGCTTCCGGATTGCTTAGCGTGCAACGGTCAAGGCCGCTTCTTCATCGTCACGGTGACGTCCGCCTAGTGCGGCGGCAGCCGACGCGATGAAGGCGCCGACGAGCAGCGACAGGGCGCCGAGCATCGCCGCCGTCGCGGCGGATTTGCGCGCCTCGTCGGCAGCCTTGAGGGCGGCGTTCTTCGCATCCTCGATCTGCTTCAGAACCTGGTCGACCCTGGCGCGCGCCTCTTCCGGCGGAATGCCGGCGCGCGACGCGACGATCGACGAGATATAGGTGCGGTCGGCTTCCGGCACCCCGCCTTCATTGAGCGCACCCTGCATCAGGATGCGGGAAATCTCGGCCGCGGCGGATGCATTGTCCGCTTGTGCCCGGCTCGCCAAATCCTGCGGACGCAGCAGCATATCCGTGAAGTAGCCGGTCGCGGCATCGGGCGTGGCCGCGTCGCTGTTTGCCGCGGCAGCAGTGCCCGCAACCGTCGCCGTCGCTGCAGCCGTCGATACGGCCTGAGCGCCTGCGCCGGCAAGCGAGGTAAAGGCGGAACCTGCCAGACCCACCACGACCACCGTGGCCAGTGCCCAGCTCAGAAAGCCGTGTGCGGTGTCCCGGAAGAACACCTCATCCGTGTGGACATTGGCCCACTTCGTCCGCAGACGGCCGGTGAGATAACCCCCGAGTGCGGAGGCCAGCCACTGAACGACCACTAACCAGATCGTGGCCGTGACGCCGACGGTGGCGAAGGATGCGCTGTCGCCCGACCATGGCGAGACCATCGTGAGGCCGACGCCGGAACCGAGCAGAAGAAGAATGATTGTCGCGGCAGCCGCCGCGACGGCACCGCCAATGACGGGACCCCAGGCCAAGGCCGGCGTGCTGGATTCCACGCCGACGTCGGAGACGCCTGAACTGTAAAGGGACATGTCCGCCTCCTATCGCAGGAAAAGGACAAGCAAGATGACGATCGGCAGGGGGATGCCCAGAAGCCAGAGAAGAATACCGCGACCCATTTTTGAAAACCTCCAGTAATGTGCGAGCGAATGCCCGCAGCATGGTGCCCCAACTCTTTGAATCGCCTGAGGTTCCATGAAGCAGCACTGTAAATTTCTATTTTTCGAACTGCGGAACCATGCGGCCCGCAGTGTGTTCTTCCGGGGCCTGATCTCAGGCTCCAACGAGGAAAAAATCATGAAAAAACTTCTCCTAGCCGCCGCCCTGGTGGGTGCTTCGACCTTTGGCGCCTTCGCTCAGACCTCCACCGCACCGACAACCGATGGCGACACGCCGGCTGTTGCGACGCCCGACAGCAAGAATGCAACGGCCCCGGTCGAAGGCGCGAACAGCTTCACCGAAGACCAGGCGAAAGAACGCATTGCGGAAGCCGGTTATGCCGACGTCACCGGCCTGATGCTGGACGACAAGGGTGTCTGGCAGGCCAAGGCGACCAAGGACGGCAAGGCCGTGAGCGTCGCGCTCGACTATCAGGGCAATATCGTCGCCAACTAAACTCATTTCTTCAGGAGATATCCATGAAAACCGTTACAGGACTTTTCGACGACTATTCCGATGCAAGCGCCGCCGTCAGCGCCCTGGAGGCACGCGGTGTGCCGTCCAGCGATATCAGCATCGTTTCCAACAATGCTGATGACCGTCATGACAAGGAAACCAATGCCGCTGAAGGCGCCGGGACGGGTGCCGGCATCGGCGCCGCCGTCGGTGGCGTCGGCGGCCTTTTGACCGGGCTTGGCATCATGGCCATTCCGGGCGTTGGACCGGTGGTCGCCGCCGGCTGGCTTGCCGCCACAGCGGCAGGTGCGGTCGCGGGCGCGGTGGCGGGTGGTGCCGCAGGCGGGCTCATCGGCGCGCTGACCGAATCCGGCGTTTCCGAGGACGATGCGCATGTCTATGCGGAAGGTGTTCGCCGTGGCGGCACGCTCGTGACCGCCAAGGTCGACGAAAGCCTCCAGGCGGAGGCCGAGGCCATCCTTCGCAAATCGAACTGGGTCGATCCCGACCAGCGGCGCTCCGTCTATGCCGAGGAGGGCTGGACGCGCTTCGACGACACCCTCGACCCCTATGGGCCGGCGGAAGTCGAACAGGAGCGCCTGCGCTACAGGCGTTGAACCATCTCAGGAAAAGGCCGGCATCTGCCGGCCTTTTTCATATACTTATACGACAGAAGCGGTGGCGGTTATGCACCTGCTCTCCGCAATGAGCTCTTTCATTCGTGCGGCTGACAACTACTGGCATTGCTTTGGAAGTCGCGCACCGTGCCTCAATTGAATTCTTGCTAACGATGCGAAGGAGGAGGCTCACGATGGCACCTTCAGCAGTCATGGTTACAGGCACTGCTGTTTAAAAGGGTTGGTTACCCTGGCCCATCGCAGGAAGACGGCATGTCTTCCGATGACCTAATTTCTAAGATTTCATCGAGGAAATGGGAATGATCCGGTCTGTGCTGCGCGTTGCGGGCCAAAGCCCGAATGTGCTTGTCGATGACAGACGGAAATTCAAAACGGCCACTCTCTTACGGGTGAAACTGGTGCTTTCTGGTAAGGCTTTGCCCCAGATGCTGGCGGAACAACTGGAGCCTGCTTTTGGCCGCCTGGTAGGGGACAAGGTAATCTTCTCTTCGAGCCTGCCTCGCTTACGCTATCCAAGGTCTCCCGCTGGTGGGCAAGGCCGCATTTCGTACGGTTGCGACCAAGCAAAGGGACCTGCAAGAACGGCAAAACACGGGCGCAGCGCCAAATCCGGGGTCCGCGTCCCAGACTAGTCCATTGATTTGGTAGAGCCGCGAGAATGCAAGCGTGATGAGCATGCTTTTCTGCGACCGCACAAATCTCAGATAGTTATCGTCCCGATAGCCAGGCGGGAAACCATCGTCCCAACGCCCTATTTTTCCATATCCGATTCGACTGAGAGCGGAAGTACACAAGGCATGCGAGAAATCGAGGTCAAAACAATAGATTTCGAAATGATGAAGATTTGCCTCCAAGCGGCGTGAACGTTTAAATCATCGCTATATCTTTTAACTTTCATGCCGCATCAAAAACTGGAGCGTTTCTTTCAGATCATTGTTTATGATCGAGGTTTTTATTTTAAGTATGAATCCGGCTCCTCTACGCGGAAGTGAATTGTTTTAGCGAGCGGGCGGGTGGCAGGAAAATCCTGGATTCAGGTGAAAGCGCGGCGGTAGCTAATTCGGCGCGCCAGCCAACAGCCGAGGGTAAGTCCGGTAACTGTACCGGTGGTGTCTCTCTGGATGAGCACTGTCCAGTCTCCGGGCGCCGCCGCGTCCAGGGCGCGGCGGCTGGTGACGATCCAAACGTCCTCAGCCAACGCGTACATGCGCTCCATCGGACCCTTGCCGTATAGTCCTTCAAAGACGGCGAAGGCCGCTCCGTCGCGAGCTTCGATTTCCAAGAAAGCATCCAGTTCTTCGGACCAGTAACGGCCGGCGACCGGCGCCGCATCTGCCCATTCCACCGGATCGAGACGACGGGCAGTGACGGCAAGGTTTTCGCTGTCTCGCCGCATCAGGAGACGGCCATTTTCCTTTCGCAGGCTGAAACCCTGCCCGTATGCAACACCATCAGGCGCCACCATCGCCCGTGCGGGGGAGGGGCCATAGTGGAGTTTCACCGTACCCCTGTCCGCGGCAGTGCGCACGACGAGGCCCTGTGCCTCGTCCAGCCAAAGCCCATCCCATTCCGCCGGCGGAATGGTTTCCGCAGAGCTTTTGCGGCCCAGGGCGGCATCGACGAGTGCGGCGGCAGCTGTGAATGTGCTGGTGTCGTGGTTGAACATGACCACCACGGACAGGCGCTCCTCCGCCACATGCATGCGGAAGGAGCTGAAACCACGGAGTCCCCCGCCGTGGCCGGTGAACTTCATCCCGTTGTAGATGTCCTGCCGCAGACCATAAGCATAGGTCGCGGAAGTGCCGTCAGCGTAGAAGACGGGGGCCGAGAGGCGGTTATAAAGGCCATCCGGGTCGCCGCGCGTCGCGTCGATATGGCATTCCCAGGCGAGCATGTCGTCCAGCGATGCGGCAATGCCGGCATCGCCGAACCAATAGATGCCGTTGTCGGCGGGCAGGAAGCCGACATCGTCATTGCCCTCGTAGCCGATGACGCCATCGGGCGGCACGCGCGTATTCGGGCAGAGGATGGCCGTTGCCATGCCGGCCGGCGCAAACAGGCGCTCGGCAAGAAGATCGGCAAAATCGCGGCCGGTGCCGCGCTCGATCAGTTCACCGAGGATGCGGAAATTGCCGTTGCTATAGGAATAGTGCGCGCCCGCCGGAAAATGGCCGGTCTTCGCGCTGGCGATGAGCGGCAGGGCATCCTCGCGACGGAATTCGGTTTCCGGGTAGGCGCCCTGCAGTACGGTCAACGCCCAGTAGTCGCGGAGGCCCGACTGGTTGTGGCAGAGTTCCGCGACCGTCGGCAGCCGGTCGCGGTAGTTGGGCAGGAAATCATGGATCTTATTGTCCAGCACGGCGGGATCATCGAACTGGTCGAGCAGCAAGGCGCAGGTGAACTGTTTGGAGATCGAGCAGATCGGCAGCCGTGTCTTTGCCGCCATCGGCAGCCGTCGATACATGTCGGCGAAGCCCCAGGCGCGTCGAGCCACAACCTTGCCATCCTTGACGACGCCAGCCACGCCTCCCGGCCCGCGAAAACGAAGGGGAAGACAGTTCAGCGCCCGTTCGAGCGCCGCAGTATCCAGCACCGTCATTGTCTCACCCTGTCAAACCGTCGCGCGGAACTCAAGATGTGTTCCGGGTTGTGCGCACGCAAGAAACGCTAGCAGGTCGCCTCTGGCAAGGGCGGCACAACCCTCTGTCGGGGAGTAGTCCACGTGAGCGATGTGCAGGAAGATGGCGCTGCCTGCACCGCGCACCGGCGGGTCGTCATTGTGGCCGAGCACGACCACGATGTCGTAAAGATTGTCCTGCCGCCACATCTCCTCGTGGCTTGCCGAAAAAGGGCGAGTGACCAGACGGTTGTAGTCCGCGTGTGCAGGGTCGTCGCACCAACCATCCAGCTCGGTGATGGCCTGGGTAGGGAAGGGAGAGATCGGTTTTTCGATCCGGTCGGAGCGATACAACACTGTACGGATCGGCCAGCGGCCGACCGGGCTGACGCCGTCCCCTTCTACCTTTTCGACATGCACGCCGCAGCGACCAACGGTACAGCGCCAGCGATGTTCTCCATATTTTGCCTGCCAGCTTGTGCCAGCGGGAATGACGACTAGGTCCATGACGCTTCCTTCCTTACGGGGCTAACGGGAAATGGCAGGCGACGATGCGGCCGGAGCGGTCAGCAAGGAGCGGGTCCTCCTGCTTGCATATCGCCTGCGCATAGGGACACCGCGTATGGAACCGGCATCCGGAGGGCAGGTTCATCGGGCTTGGAATGTCGCCGACCAGCATAGGTCGCTCGCGTTTCCGCTGGTGCGGATCCGGCCGTGGCACGGCCGAGATCAGAAACATCGTATAGGGGTGGCGCGGGCTCGAAAAGATTTCTTCCGTCGTGCCGACTTCGACGAGCCGGCCGAGGAACATCACCCCGACGCGGTCGGCGAACTGGCGCACCACGCTGAGATCGTGGGTGATGAAGAGATAGGTGAGCTTCAGCTGCTCCTGAAGGTCTCGCAGGAGGTTCAGCACCTGCGCCTGGATCGACACATCAAGCGCTGAGACCGCCTCGTCGCAGACGACGAACTCGGGGCTGTTGGCAAGAGCCCGAGCGATGCCGATACGCTGGCGCTGGCCGCCGCTGAATTGATGCGGATAGCGGCGCAGCAGATGCGATGCCAGGCCCACCATGTCGAGCAGTTCCTTGCAGCGCTTCTCGATCTCGGCCTTATTGCCATAACCGTGCGCACTTAGCGGCTCGGCGAGGATATCCTTGACGCGCATACGTGGGTTGAGCGAGGCGAATGGATCTTGGAAGACGATCTGCAGCTTCTTACGCATAGCGCGCATGGCCTTTTCGTCCAGCGCGTTCAGAGGCTCTCCGCGATAAAGCACTTCACCGGAGGTGCGCTCAATAAGGCGTAGGATGGTGCGGCCAAGCGTCGTCTTGCCGCAACCGGATTCACCAACGAGCGCGAAGGTCTCGCGTGCGTGAATATCTAAGTCTACGCCATCGACGGCGCGCACGGTGCGTGCTGCACCACCGAACAGGCCTTTGTCGATCACATAATGCTTGCTGAGGGCCTTGGTGGAGATGAGGACGTCGTTCACGCCGTTGCTCCCTCTTTGGTGTGAAGCCAGCAACGAGCAAGATGGCCGCCACCGAGATCGGCGAGTGGCGGGGGCTGCTGTCGGCAGATCGGCATGGCATCGCCGCAACGCGGATTGAACCGACAGCCGCCGGACAGCTTCGCAAGATTGGGTACGATGCCCTTGATACTGTTCAGTCGGCCGTCTGCGCGCTTTTCCGTTGCCTTCGGAATGGAGGCAAGGAGACCTCGCGTGTAGGGATGCGAAGGACGATCAAAGAGGTCGAAGACATTGGCCTGTTCGACGATTTGGCCGGCATACATCACGTTCACCTCGTCACACATCTCGGCGATGATGCCGAGATCGTGGGTGATCATGACGATGGCCGTGCCGACGCGATCGCGAAGTCCGACCATCAAGCGAAGGATCTGCGCCTGGGTGGTGACATCGAGTGCCGTTGTCGGCTCGTCGGCAATCAGAAGCTTCGGCTCGCAGATAAGGCCCATCGCGATCATCGCACGCTGGCGAAGTCCGCCAGAGAGCTGGTGTGGATAGACATCGAGGCGGGCAGCGGGCTCGGGAATGCCAACCATCTCAAACATGCGCAGCACCTTTTCGCGGATTTCCCGCCTACCGAGGTTGCTATGAATGGCGAGCGGCTCGCCGACCTGCTGCACCATGGTCTTGACCGGGTTCAGCGCGGTCATCGGCTCCTGGAAGACCATGGAGAGTTCGCGGCCCCGCTTGCTGCGCATCTCATCAGGCGAGAGCCGCGTCATCTCATTGCCGGAAAGCTGAATGCTTTCGGCTGTCACCTTGCCTGGCGGCGAGGGTACCAGGCCCATTAGTGACAGCGCCGTCATGCTCTTGCCCGAACCGCTTTCGCCAACGAGGCCGACGATGCGGCCGGCGCGGACAGAGAAGGAGACGTCGTCGAGGACGCGCACGGCGCCCCTGTGCGAGGAGAATTCAGTGCGCAAGTTACGCACGTCGAGGAGGGGAGGTGGCTGCATCATGCCGTGTCAGTCCTTCATGTAGGGATCGAGGGCATCGCGCAGTCCATCACCGACAAAGTTGAATGCCAGCACTGTGACGAGAATCGCGACGCCGGGCATGATCGCAACGAGGGGGGCAGCGAAGAGATATTCCTTGCCCTTTGCGACGAGCAGGCCCCAACTCGCTTCCGGCGGCTGTACGCCGACCCCGAGGAAGCTGAGGCTCGATTCCCACATGATCGCCTCGGGAATAGAGAGCGAGAAGAGCACGATCAGCGTCGGCACGACGTTCGGGAAGATGTGGCGCAGCATGATGGAGGCCTTCGACGTGCCGTTGGCCCGCGCGGCTTCGATGAATTCCTTCTCCTTCACAGCCAGTGTCTGCGAGCGCACGACTCGAGCCACGCCGGCCCAGCCGACAAGGCTGAGCGCGATGAAGATGTTGAAGAGATTAGCACCCAGCGTGTACATCACGACCATGGCCAGCAAAAGCGAAGGGAAGGCGATCATCATGTCAGCAAGCCGCATGATGATGAAATCGACCTTGCCGCCATAATAACCGCTGATGATTCCAAACACCGTACCGATGACCAGAGATATGAAGCTCGGCACGATGCCTACGACCAGTGAAATGCGGGCGCCATAGAGGATGCGCGTGACAAGATCGCGACCGAAATTGTCCGTGCCGAGCCAATAGGTCATCGAAGGCGGCATGAATTGCTCGCCAAGTGCAACGCGGTAGGGATCATGCGTGCTGATCAGCGGCGCGAACAGCGCCAGGAAAAACAGGATGCTGATCAGCAAGAGGCCCGCCATGGCCATACGGTTACGACGGAAGGCGCGGATGGCGTCGCTGAGGAAGCTGTCGTCACCGTCGTTCACGTCCTCATTCGTTTTTGCGACCTGACTCATTTCACGCCTCCCTTCATCTGGTGGCGGATTCTCGGATCGAGCACGGAATAGAGTATGTCGGCGACAAGATTGCCGAGGATGACAAGCGCGGTGGCGAAGAGCACGGAGCCCTGCAGGAGCGGCATGTCACGTGCCTGGATGGCATTGACCGAGATGCGGCCGACACCGGGAATGCCGAAAATCGCCTCGGTAATGACGGCGCCGGATAACAGGCTTGCCACCTGGATGGCCATGATGGTGACGACGGGGATCATGGCGTTTTTAAGCGCGTGGTTGGAGATGACACGGATTTCCCGCAGCCCCTTCGCACGGGCGGTGCGGATGTAGTCGTGGCGCATCACTTCCAGCAGGCTTGAGCGGGTAAGGCGGGCGATCACGCCGGCCGAGCTCCAGCCAAGCACGATGGCCGGCAGGATAAGGTATTTCGGGCCGTAGAAACCGGAAACCGGCAGCCATTTCAGCTGCATTGCAAAGACATATTGCATCAGCAATGCCGACCAGAAGATCGGCATGGAAACACCGAGCAGCGAAAAACCCATGAAGAAGTTGTCGAGTAGAGAATCGCGCCGCACCGCGGAAAGCACACCGGCCGGAATGCCGATCACCCAGGACACCACCGCCGCACTCAGCGCCAGGATCAATGTGTTGGGAAAGGCGTTGAGGATGAGCGTCGTCACGGGACGGTTCAGCTTGATCGAAACACCGAGATCACCCTGCAATGCGGCGAAGAGGAAGCGGAAGTAGCGGGTAATCAGCGGATCATCGAGGTTCATCTGGGTGCGCACGCGCTCGATGACCTCTGCACTCGCATGTTCCCCCATTAGCAGGGCTATCGGGTCACCTGGAACGACGTTCAGCATGACGAACAGTAGTGCCGTGGTGCCGATCAGAACAGGGATCGAAACCGCGATGCGTTTTAGCGCGAAGACGAGCATCGATGATTCTTTCATGGAAGGAGAGAGAGCTTCGGAGGTTCATGGCATGGAACGCACCGTCTGGAGGGACGCCGCAGTTGCAGCGCCCCTCTCTTGCTGGGAGGATGCTTACTCGACTTCCGTTTTGTAGTAGCTCATGTCGCTCCAGCCGTTCCACGGAATGACGAAGTTCTTGACGCGCGGCTGGACGACAAACGCGTGGTCTAGGCTGAAGAGAGGCACCCAGGCCGCATCTTCATGCACGATGCGCTCGTTCATCTGACGGTAGAGCGCGCAGCGCTCGTCCGGGTTGATGAGCGTGCGGGCCTTGTCGAGCGCGGCAAAGACCGTCTCGTCGTTGTTGTTGTAGGCGCGCACCTTTGAACCGCTCTTGCTGAAGAAAGTGTAGAAGAAATTGTCCGGATCGTTGAAATCGGCGGACCACGTCTGTGCGTAGTTGTCGATTTTGCCTTCCTTGCGCGTTGCGAAATAAGCCGCTTCGTCGACCGTGCTGATGGCGGCATTGAAACCGGCATCCTTGATCTGCGCCTGGATGATCTGGTTCATGTCGGACCATTTGCTAGCCCAACTGCTGACCTGCGTCAGCTTGATGTCGACGCCGTTGGGATAGCCCGCCTCTGCTAGAAGTTCTTTCGCTTTCTGCGGATTGTACTCGATCGGGGTTGCCGCCTCGTAGCACACCACGCCGCGCGGCATGACGCCGTTCTCGATCATACCCTTGCCGTAAAAATTCTTGTCTAGGATTTCCTGGCGGTTGATGGCCATCTGGAAGGCCTTGCGCACGCGCACATCGTCGAATGGCTTGTTAGCTTGGTTGATGTGGTAGTAGTAGATGCCGACGCGCGGGCCTGAACGGATTTGACCCTTCCATTGATCGCTGCCCTCGAAGTAGGGAAGCTGGGTCGGAGCCGCATCTATGTCGAGGATGTCGATCTCGTCGGATTCGAACAGCAAACGAAGCGTTTCGGGATCCCCGACGACGCGGGCGACGATGCGGTCGAGCTTAGGGCGGCCCTTATAATAGGCGTCGTTGGCAACGAGCACCTGGCTATCGTTGAGATTGTACTCTTCCAGCTTGAACGGACCTGTGCCGTTTGTTGTCTCGGGCGTGAGGCCGTACTGGTCACCGAGCGGCTCGGTGAATTTGCGGTTGTAGATCGATGCGGCAGGGCTTGCCATCAGTGCCAGGAATGCGCCGTAAGGGTCGCGCAGCGTGATCTTGAGGGTATTCTTGTCGACGGCTTCAAGACCGCGCACCGTGGTGGCCGTGCCATCTAGGCGCTCCTTCGCGCCATCGACGAAATCCAGGATATCCGTGCTGAGCGCTTTGGTCTTCGGATCGAGCATACGGTCGAAGGTGTAAAGGACGTCGTCGGCCGTCAGCTCCTCGCCATTGTGGAACTTGATGCCCTGGCGCAGATGAAATGTATAGACCTTTCCGTCGGAAGAAACATCCCAGCTCTCCGCCAGGCCCGGTACCAGCGTCGACTTTCCCGGCTCCGTCGTCTCGGCGTCGACGAGGCGGTCATAGATGTTGAGCGGCAGGGTATAGAAGTCGGTCGTCTTCTGTACGTCGACGTTCTTCGGATCTTCCGTAAAGGCGATACGAAGATCCGCCGCGACTGCTGGTGAAAGAAGCGCGAGGCCAACCAAGCCCGTCGCCATCATCAATTTGACTTTCGTGAGCATTCCATTCCTCCTAGTTTGGCCTCGCCCCGATGCTGAAAGGTGTCGGGCGTATAGTATCGCGAGGCCGGCCGCATTGCGGTAGCCAACTGGTCTTTCGAAAGCTTTGTAGACCCCTCACTCGGCCTATTGGCGAGTGCCTGCGGCGCCCCAATACCAGGACCGCCCCAGTAACGACTTTGACGCTGCCATTTGAGGCATGTCAGTCGCAATTCTTGTTCATCCCCTGAGCTTTTTTGCTTCGCTCTGCTTCTTTGTTGCATGTCAAGAACAGGCGCTGGCCATTCCGAACAAATTGATACTGCCAAAGAATGTTCGTGTAGGGAAATAAATGCTACGCTCGGCTTATTCATATTCGATATGCAGATGCCGTATCCTGCATATTTCGACATGTCGCGTATTGTGTTGTAGCGGTTGCACCGCCGTGACAGACTAGAGCAGGGCGCATCGAACTCCGCCAAACCTGTCTACACGGATGGATAAGGAGCGGTTGGGGCCGAGCCTATGCGCAAGTGTCGCGACATGGTCCGCCAGGCTCCCAAAATCGGAGAAACCAATGTCGCTGCGCGCGCCGGTGCCGTAGCGGCCGCGAAGACCGTCCATCAGGAGGCCGATTTCACTGTTCGCCAAAGCCAAGTGACCGTCCGCCGCGTAAACGGTCACCGCCAACACACGCCTGACACTTGCATCGTAGCAAAGCGCCTGCAGGGCAGCTCCAAGCGATGGGAAGGAGGCAAAGGCCTCGCATTTGCTGCCGTCGAGATACTGGAGGGCTACCGGCGCGTCGGGATGCGCCTCGAAAACGTGCCTTGCGGTTACGGTGAGCATGAGCCCGTTCCGACCGATAGGGCCACGCCAAGCGCGATGAGCGCGACGATCGTACTTGCAACGTTGAGAATCCAAAAGTTCGAGCGCAGGTTGCCCCAGTGCGTGAGCAAGCCCCGTTTGGCTGAGCGTGGCAAGAACTCCGGCTGGTAGCCTCCCCGGGGGATCCGGATCTCGACCTCGTCCTCGCAGTCGTTCTGCTCGTAATGTGTAGCAAGTGCCGCACGCAGGCGGCTGACCGTGGTGCGCACGATAGGGTCGTCTATTGCGTCGAAGCCGTTTGTCCTATTGAAGACGTTGGCGGCGATCGCCTCTGCCGTCACGGGTTGGCCTGGACGTTCGATAGATTCCTGTACGAGATAGCGCAAAAGTTCTCGCATGCGTTTCGACTTGCGGAAGGCTTCTGAGGTGCACACAGAATTGAGTGTTGTTAGCACCCGCTCCGGCCCCAGGGGTTCAAAGTTCACCGATGTGTTCATGTCGCTTCTCGCGTCTTGTTGTTCCACTCTGTACGGGTCATGGTATGCGTTTCCGCCGCAGCGCACGGACGCGCTATGGGTCGAGTATTCTCTTACAAAACGGGAATTCTGGATCGGTTAGGCAGCCAACTTCATCCCACCGGCCACCATAGGCAGCTGGTCGGCAGCGCAAAGGGGTTACGTCATGCAACCTCTTCGCGGTTCTTGGACGCCTCTAGCCAGGCACGATGTTCTGCCAGATGGTGTCTTTTTCCAGCGTCATGAGCTCTGCCGTCGTCTGGCGACGCCGGACGATGCGGAAGCGGCCATCACTCACGAAGACTTCGGGAACGAGGTCGCGTGCATTGTAGGTAGAGGCCATGGAGGCCGAATAGGCGCCGGCGCAACGGAATGCGACAAGGTCGCCGGTCGACAGCAGCGGCAGGTTGTCATACGTCCCAAATATGTCGGAGCTTTCGCAGACAGGGCCGACGATACCGTAGGACTGCCCTTCGCCGCCGAGGGTGCTACGCACGACCTCTAGCGGATGGATGGCACCATAGAGTGCTGGGCGGATGAGATCGTTCATGCCGGCATCGACGACTGCAAGCATTCGGTCGCCGGCCTGCTTCGTGTAAAGCACAGTGGCAACGAGCGCACCGGCGCGACCAACGAGCCATCGCCCGGGCTCGACCGTCAGCTTACAGCCGAGATCACCGACAGTGTCGGCAATTATGTGTGCGAACTCTGAAACGTCAGGCGCGGTATTCGATCCGTAGGCAATGCCGATGCCACCGCCTAGATCCAGGCGATTTACGGCATGGCCCCGGGCGCGAAGGTCGCACACGAGATCGGCGAGTACACGGTATGCGCTGCGATAGGGAGCAAGATCAAGAATTTGCGAGCCGATATGAACGGCAAGTCCAACCATATCGACCTCCGATCGCTCGGCCGCCGCATCGAAGAGCGCGGCGACGTCCGAAAGTGCAACGCCGAACTTGTCACCCTTCTTGCCGGTGGAAATCTTCTCGTGAGTGCGGGCATCGACATCCGGGTTGACCCGCAGCGCCACTGGTGCCCGCAGTTGAAGCGAAGCGGCGATATCGGCTACAAGTTGAAATTCGGCGGGGGATTCGACGTTGATCTGGTGTACGCCAGCTCTAAGAGCCTTGGCGATTTCGCTCGGCGACTTGCCTACGCCAGAGAAAATAATCTTCGACGCCGGCACACCGGCTTCAAGCGCACGCTCCATCTCGCCGCCCGAGACGATGTCCATGCCGCAACCAAGACGGGATAGCAGTTGAAGAATGGAGAGATTGCCGTTAGCTTTTACTGCATAGCAAATCGATGCGCCGACCGACGAAAGCGCCTCGGACAATTCTTGGAATGCCAGGGTCATCGCGTCGGGGGAATAGCAGTAAAACGGCGTGCCGACCGCGTCGGCTACTAGTGAAATATGGCTCGCATCGAGCTGAATCTCAGCATTTTTGGCAAAAGCTATGCTTCCGCCGTGGGAGGCGGCTATATCGACGTGCTTATTCATGAAATCAACCACTCCAACTCTCGGCGTAGCGGTCTGCTGCCGTGATAAGTAACATCTCACATGGGCTTGTAACTGGAAAATGCATTAGGAAGTCGTTTTATTCGAATTCAATATGAACCGAAGCGGATACCATGCGGCTAAATCAAAGACAGATCGAAGTTTTCCACGCCGTCATGACCGAAAAGAGCGTGACCGCCGCGGCATCGTCGCTTCGCACCTCCCAACCCACGATCAGCCGAGAACTGCGTGATCTGGAGCAGGGTCTCGGCTACGATCTCTTCCACCGTTTTGGAAAGCGCATCACGCCGACTGAACAGGCGCAGGCGCTTTATACGGTGGTGCGACGCTCCTATGTGGGTCTCGAGGAAATCAGCCGTGCCGCGACAGCAATTGGCGGGCGCAGCACGGCAAACCTGCGCATCGCCTCACTACCCGCCTATGCGGACACTGTTCTGCCCATCGCCATTGAGGCCTTTCTAAAGGTGCATCCGGGTGCGCTGATGTCGATCCATTCGATCGAGGAAACAGCGCTACAAAACGAGTTGACTGCGGCAATGTTCGATATCGGGCTTGCCGAACAGGGGCAACAGTTCGGGGAGGTGGCCATTGAAGCCATTGATGTCGGGGAAGTGGTGTGCATCCTGCCAATAGGCCATCGCCTTGCAGCAAAACAGGTCCTCGCACCTGCCGATTTCGAGGATACGGAGTTCGTGTATTTTTCGAAAGACGATCCCTACCGTCGCAAGCTCGATGAAGTCTTCAGCAAGGCGGGCGTTACACGGCGATTCATCGTTGAGACGACAACAGCGTCAAGTGTCTGTGCCATGGTGGCGCGGGGCGTAGGAATCTCTATTGTTAATCCACTGACGGCCGCGCACAATCTCAAGAATGGAATGGTGGTGCGCAAGTTTTCTGTACCGATTCAGTACCGCATTCATCTCTGGCGTACCACAAAAGCACCACGCTCGACCTTCGCCATGCGCTTCACGAAAGATCTGCACGCTGCTCTCGTCGAGATCAAAAGTAAGGTCCGACAGGCGCTGATCCTCAGCTAGACGAAGCTAGCGCCGGAAGGCGACGACAGAGGGGCCGGCACGGCCGGCGAGATAGCGCAGAAGCTCATCCGGCGTCATGGCGGGTGCGAGCGCTTCGCCTTGGCCAAGTGTAATGCCTAGCCGTTGCAGCCGCTCCACGTCCTCTCGCCGGTCAACACCCTCTGCGATCACCTCGGCGCCCATCTTCACAGCCATCGTGCTCAGGCCTTGGATGATGCCACGGCTTCGTTCGCTACGCGTCGCCTCCTCGATGAGCATGCGGTTCAGCTTGAGCGTGCCGAAATCCAGATTGGCAAGGCGGTTTCGACTGTCGATTGCTCGACCGACATCGTTGGTAGCGAAGACGACGCCTGCATCGCGCAGCGACCGGATGCTAGCGAGGAATGCCTCGGTAAACGTGCCGCTACGCTTGCCCGTGAGTTCAATCTGAAGTTGGCCGGCGCCAATCCTGTGTCGTTCGAGCAGTTCAAACAGCGATTGGGCGAAGCCCGGCTGCGAGAACAGGTTTTCTCCCGCCTCGACATAGACCCGAAGATCAGTCTGCGTCGGCAGGTTGCCGAGCAGGTTGAAGGTCGTCCTTAGCAGCACAAGCAACAGAGCCGCCCCCTGATTGATACCGTCCGCGATCTCTGTCACATCAGCGGGTGGGATCGTGCCGTAGATGTTATGAAACCACCGCGGCACGACCTTAACCGCGCGCAATGTGCGGGTTGGCAGGTCGAATACTGGCTGAAAGGCGATGTCGATCAGTCCTTTCGTGATGGCATGGGAGAGAACGTCCTCCAGGAAAGTTCGACGCTCGTATTCGATTAGGAGCTCCCCGTTGAAAGCCTGTACGCAATTGCGCCCTGCGGACTTCGCGGCATAGAGCGCAAGGTCGGCATTGCGCATGAGCGCATCCACCGGCTCGAGGGAACGCAGGTCATCAAGGTGAGAATAGCCGGCGCTGGCGGAAACTTGAACGACATTGGCATCCAGCGTCGCGGGTGCCGCAATCTTCTGGACAGCGCGGGCGGCATAGTGACGGGCAGTCTCGCGGTTGCCGGTCAACACTACGGCGAACTCATCGCCGCCGAAACGAAAGGCGAAAGCATTGTCGCTCTGGCGCACGGCGAGCAGGATCGCGGCAACGTGCTTCAACAGCATGTCACCCATGCCGTGGCCAAGTGTATCATTGACCTGCTTGAAACCGTCGAGATCGAAGTAGATGACGGCAAAGTTCGCGCCGACCATCGCCTTGAGTTGGTGCAGCAGATTCTCGAAACTGGCACGATTGCCAATGCCGGTCAGGTGGTCTGTACAGAGAAGCCGGTGCTTTTCCTCGATGCTCGCATTGAGCCGGAGGTTCAGCCGGCGGGTCAGAAACAGCTCGAACAGCACATAGACAACCGCGACAACACCGAGCACCACATAGGCGATCTGGATGCGTTTGAGATTGGTGACACTTTCGAGGTGGGTTTCTACTGCGGTGTTGAGCCGCTGGCGACGCGCCTTGTTCGCCGCATCGCTGAAGGCGATAATGCGTTCGCGATACTGCATGGCGAAGAGGTCGACGCCGTGGTAGCTACCAGAAATTCCAGGTCTGAGATTGTTCACTCCGGCCTCAAGCCGAGGCATGGCATCGAGAAGCTCACCGATGAGCAACTTGTCCAAGGCCTCATCCGCCTGTACCTCGCGATAGCTTTTCGTACCCATGACGTTGACGCGAGACCAAAGCAGGTCTAGCGCCAGCTGCACGTCCTTTGCGGCCACGCGCGGATTTCCGCGTGCGAAAAGCTCCGCCTTGCTGAAGAGCGTATTGGCTTCCAGTTCGAGCCTGCTCGCCTCCTCCAATCGGGCGGAGAAGTAGAGGCGGTTATTGATTCCGTCGGCGATCTCCGCAAGGCTCAGATAGCTGACGGGAAGCATGATCAGGAACAGTGAGAGGATGATGGGGAAGCGTAGCAAAGGCAGCTTCCCCAAGGCCTTGCCGAACAGCTTCATTTTGCAACGAGTTCTTTGAGTTGCCAGACGCTGCGCGATTCGTAGATCGGATCGGTTAGATCCGGGTTGTCGCTGCGAGGATAGACGATCCAGGCCGGCCCCTTGTCGCGCACGGTCAGCGGCTTGCCATCGACTTCGACGGCCGCGATCGCGCCATGTGTTTTGAAGTCTTCTGCGGGGACGTCGATCTCATAGTTATCGAGTGCTACAGCGGTATATTCTTCAGCTTCAAGGCCGGCCTGTTCGAGCAGCGATTGCATCAGTGGGCCGCGCACTTCGTGTAATTCTTCTCCATCTGTGCCAGGCAAAGTGGTCTTGAACGTTACGCTGCCGGCTTTCTCGATCGCCTCGGCCGTGATTTCCACGGTTTTACTGCCGTCTGCTGAGCGAATTGTGAAGTAGGAATCCGCTGCGTGTGCACTGGAGCAGGTGAGTGTGAGGCCTATAGCGATGATGGCTACAAGAGATTTAGGAATGTAAAGCATCGTTTTCTCCGTGGTTGGGATGTCAGTTCGCGGCTATCCGCGAGGTTTTCCGGGCGCCGGGCGAACGGCACTGCGGCGTATCGAGAGGGATAGCGGGGGAGGTGGGGACGGCATTGAACAGAGCCTTCGCGCCGGCTCTTTCGATGTAGTCGGTTATCTCGCCGGCAAGCAGCGGTTTTGAATAGAAGTAGCCTTGCACAAGGCTGCAATCGAGCTTGCGCAACGTATTCAACTCGTCCTGCGTCTCTACTCCCTCGATGATGCAGCTGATCTTCATGTCGCGGCAGAGCGCGATGACAGATTTGACGATCTTGTAGCCGGTTGACACCGTACTGATGTTGGTTACGAAGCTGCGATCGATCTTGATCTTGTCGAGCGGCAGGCGGTTGACCTGAGACAGCGTCGAGTAACCCGTGCCGAAGTCGTCGAGCGAGATACCAGCACCGAGAGCCTTCAGCGTCGTAACAGCGGTGACGAGCTGATCAAAATCGCCGACGACTGCTGTTTCGGTGATCTCGAAGTCGATGCGCTTCGGATCCAAAGGACTGTTGTTGAGGATGCTAACAAGCCTTAGGACATTGTCTGGCGAACAGATGTCCTGCATGGACAGGTTGAATGACAGGCGCAGCTGTGGCGGCCAGGCTACCGCGGCGGCGAGCGCCTTGGACAAGAGCACGCAGGTGAGGCGGTTGGCGAGACCAGCTCGCTCGGCGATCTGAATGAATTCCCCGGGGCTGACACGCCCTAGCTGGCGATTGTTCCATCGTGCAAGCGCCTCAAAGCCGATAGGGGTTCCGGTAGCCACCGCAACGATTGGCTGAAACACCAGGCTCAGCTCGTCTTCCAGATCAGCTGTCTGCAGTTCCTGTTCCACCAAAGAGTGCCGGCGGATAGTGTCCTGATGAGCGAAAGAAAAGAGGTTGGTGTGGCCACGCTTTTGGCTTTTCTTGGCGTTGATAAGCGCATATTCGGCAGCTTCGTGGATTTGCTGCGCGCCGCCGGATACCGTGGCCGATGAGGCAAGGCCGATCGTCGCGGTGATGCGGGCCGTTACGTCATTGACACGGTAGGGAGCTTCGATAGCAGCGCAGATGGCCTCGGATCGTTCCAGCATCTCGTTGCTGGAACCCCATGGTGTCGTGCCTATGAGGCCGAATTCATCGCCCGCCAGGCGAAAGACGCTGAAACTATGTTCGGCACTCGCCAACAGTCGCTGTGCCACTTCGCTCAGGACCTGATCACCGCCGCGATGGCCGAAGGCATCGTTGACGACATGAAAGCCATCGAGATCGAGCACACCGATGAAGAGATGGTCGCTACTGTGTTCAAGTTCGCGAAAACGGTTCTCGATATCCAGAAGGAAGCTGTGACGGTTGGGAAGTTTCGTCAGTGTGTCGTGGTTGGCGAGCCAGAGATTGTGCGCATCGAGCGCCTCCATTTCCGCCTGTTTGACGAGGATGTTGCGCCGCGAGCGGATGAGGCTGGCAAAGGCGGCATAGTTGATGGAGAGAATGACCATCATAACTATGGAGACGAGGGCAACGTTCACGGCGATCGCGGCAAAGGAACGGCTGCCGCTACCGGCGAAGAACAGTACGAAGGGAATGTTGACCACGGCTGACACCAGAAGCGCCGCCCGAGGAAGGTGCATCAGACAGAAAATGCAGCCGATCACTGTGATGCCGATGAAGAAGGCGATTTGGCCCTGCATGTGCGCTGTTCCGTAGGAGTAAAGCGCCAGCCCCCAGAAGACGAAGATCGCCGAGAGGAGGCCCGCAAGGAGAGTCGTTCCCGCCAGCATCCGTCGGGCCTCGGCATAGGTCGGAATCTTGCCCGCCTGCCGCGTCCATTTGACGAAGCGGACCGCGCAAAGAACAGTGAAGGCGCCAGGAACGTAGAGCGTCAGCAGCCTTGGTCCCACCCCGAGATATGAGTAGGCGACCGTCCATGCGTTGGCGAGCAGGATCAAATAGAGGAGTGGAATTTGCTTCTTGAGTGACTGATACTGGGCAATGGCTAGTTCCTGCCGCTCGGCCGGCTCATCCGCCTGACGAAAGACACTCACGATCTGGTCTAACACTCTAGGCTCCGCGAGCTCGGCGTGCCTCCGGCTTCCCGCTTCTGTTGTCTCCGGGCGCACCGTCAAGTTCTCCCCGCTGCGCTAGGAGTACCTCTTCCGTGAGCGAAGGTGATGAAGAGCAGCTTGTTCCGCATAAATAGGGTTCCACTCGGTCGGCGAATGCCACGCTGGGTCTTTTCCTGCGGGCGTTGACCCGCCTGCGGCCAGTTTGCGGCATTCCGCTGATCGTTGAGGGCGTGCCGGTTCGGGAACGGCGAGGCCCTTGCGATCGCAAGAGGCACCTCGCGCCATCATGAGGCAAAGGTGTCGGTTGGGACGGGAGCTCATTCCCATCCGAATGTGTCGCCAGCTGGCTGAGTGTTGCAGGCGATGTGAGAATTATCGTTGATTGCGGACATTAATATGAGGTAAAAAATTAAGTAGATTCGATAGCTTCTGCTAATTTATCATCGATACACACGCCACGTATCGTCTTGTATCAATACATTATGATCTTATATTTGAATTATTAATTCATAATTAACCAATTAATTCCGTATTACTCGGAAGGTATTTTACGCACTTCCAGTAAAAGGTGAGGCATGCAAAATATCCTCAAGTTTCTACCAAAGGAAACACTTCCTGGTGGAGATTCGGAACGTCTTGACGCGGACATAGTTCTGCGTTCGATGGCGATTCTCACGCAACAGCTTGAGCGAATGCTCGACGTGCTGCGTGAAGCAGCACGACAGGAAACGATGGTCGCGCAGGACGAACCGAGCCAAGCGCCCCAGAAATAGTCCATCCGGCATCCAGCAAGTCGGAGAACAGTTTCGAATACTTCAGCCGGTAGAACGTTTTGCGGGTTGAATGCAAGATGGCCGTCCCAAGACATGAAGGGGGCGGGCAGCGTATCGTAGTCGCATGAAGCGATTTCATCAGCCCTATGAGGGGGAACAACCTTTCATCCATTGGGGATAGATGATGAAACACATTCCAATCGTCGGGAAATTCCTGGCAGTCTTCGCATTGTTCGGCGTCTTCGCGCTTTTGATCGCTGCCTACTCTGCCTACCAAATCAAGTCGGTGGACACGGCCTACAGCGACATTCTCGCCAACGAAAGCAGCGCCGCTCTGCTCCTCGCCAATGCCAGCAAGTCCTTGCAGAATGGACGCGCCGCAATCGCGGATATGGTGATGGCCGCCACCAGAGAAGACACCGATTCTGCAGACGCAGAGATGAAGGCGATCAAGGCGGAATATGCCGCGCTGATGGATAAAACCATCGACCTGCTACCGGCCGACGAGCGCTTGACCGCCTTGAAATCCGATGGACTGGCCCTTTTCGATACAGCTTGCAAGAGCGCGATCGATCTCGGTCGTGTGGCCCTTGATCCCGCTGGTGTCACCGCGTCGCAAAAGATTTTCAACGTCGAATGCCGGCCGGCCTTCAGTGCCGTAACCACCCGCTTCACAGAAACTGCCGATGCGATCAACAATAGCAATATAAGGCAGAGCGATCTCCTGACGGAGAGCAGCAACTCGATCGCTGTCGTCTCTATTGTTTCGGTCATAGCGGGTTTCCTCGTCGTGCTGGCGATCGGGTTCGTGGCAATCCGATCCTGGGTGGTTCGCCCTATCCGGGGTCTTGCTGAAACGATGGGAACACTCGCCAATAGCGATCTCACTGCGATCATCGACGGTGCTGATCGCCGCGACGAAGTGGGTATGATGGCGCGCGCTGTCGAAATCTTCAAAACGAATGGCCTGAAGGCACGCGCGCTGGAAAGCGAGGCTGAAAACGCACGCGCTGAGAGCGATGCGGAGCGTGCCCGCGTCGCGGAAGTCGATCAGCGCCGTGCGCGAGAGATGAGCGAAGCGACCACAGGGCTTGCGGAGGGTCTGAAACGCCTGTCCGGAGGCGATCTCAGCTGCCGGCTCGACAGGCCGTTTGCTGCCGATTTTGAGGGTCTACGCAACGATTTTAACTCCGCTGTCTCCACACTGCGCGAGACTGTCGCGGCCGTCGCCACGTCAACCGGTTCGATCGATAGCGGGTCGCGCGAGCTGAGCCAGAGCGCCAACGACCTGTCGCGACGCACGGAACAGCAGGCGGCCTCCCTCGAGGAGACCGCCGCTGCTCTCGACCAAATCACAAGCAACGTATCAAACTCGACCCAGCGCACGGAAGAAGCGCGTGCTGTCGCTATCGAGGCGAACCGGTCGGCACGGCAGTCAGGAGAGGTCGTCGCCCGTGCTGTTAATGCGATGCAGCGAATCGAGCAGTCGTCGAACCAAATCTCTAACATCATCGGTGTGATCGATGAGATCGCATTCCAGACCAATCTGTTGGCGCTGAACGCGGGCGTCGAAGCTGCCCGGGCAGGTGAGGCCGGCAAGGGCTTCGCCGTGGTCGCCCAGGAGGTTCGCGAACTAGCGCAACGCTCAGCACAGGCCGCGAAGGAGATAAAGGACCTCATCCGCACGTCGGCGGAGGAGGTTGGCAGCGGTGTCAGATTGGTGACCGAGACGGGCGAGGCCCTGAAGGCCATCGAAACGCACGTCGTCTCGATCAACAGCCAGCTCGACGCCATAGCTGTCTCGGCGAAGGAGCAGTCGGTCGGTCTGAGCGAGGTCAATATCGCCGTGAACCAGATGGATCAAGTGACACAGCAGAATGCTGCCATGGTGGAGGAGGCGACGGCAGCAAGCAACTCACTTGCCTCGGAAGCTGAGACCCTTCGCCATCTCGTTGCGCGTTTCCAATATGCCGGCGGAGAAGCAATCCGGCCCGCACCCGTCGCTGTATCGGCCGAACGCACACCCGTTGCCTCGCCCGCCCGGCGTCTCGTCGGCCGCGTTGCCTCCGCGCTTGGCGTCGGAAATGCTGTGCCGAAGTCGGACAATTGGGAAGAGTTCTAAATCGACCATGCAGGCCGCCCTTAGGCGGCCTGCCTTTTTTAGGGTCTTAGCTGCGTAAGGCATTGGCTTGGTCGGTCTCCGAGATTGACTGGTCGGCGCGGCGTTTCGAAGGAACCAAGCTCGGAGACCTCATTGGGCAGGCCGGCTACTTCCATGATGGACATCGCGTGGTCGATGACGGCTTCGCATTGCTCGAGGTCCTGGCCCAGGGCGGTCCGGAGCAGGGCAACACACCGTTCGCCGAACTCTTCGCGGCAAGCCAGCGCTCGCGGGTTCGCATCTTTGCCGAGCACAGCCCTTCGAGGGGAAGGATCATCTCAAGGCCCGCACCTACAGGTGGCCGGACGGGAGCGACGGAAGGCCGAAATGCTGGTGGGTCGAGGTTGCCGATGAACTCTGCCATGTGCGTGCCGAAATCTACCGCTGGCCGGACACCGATCCTCCGATAGGGCGCCTCGCCGCCCTTGAGCGCTTCAAAGCGTGAGCCTCTTCCAGAGCGGCATACCACCGAAATGCGCAGCATCTGGCATGCCTCAGCAGATATTCACCCGGTTCCATTGTCCAACAACCCGACCGCTCAAACGGCCACCTTGACCTGAAGGCAGCGATCATCGCTCTTGCAACGTCGCCGGGGAAACAGACCGACGCGTATCGCAGCAAACATTTAGGCGGCTTCTCTGAGCTGAACGAGATGCCCCATTAAGTCGACGCCTTCGCCAGCGGCGTTGATCGCTTCGAAGTAATCGTGCCAGCCCGCTTGCGCGATACCGCCGACGAGCGCTTCGAGCGCTGCGTCGTCGGGGCAGCGCCATGCGGCAAAGAAGGCCTGCGCAGCCGAATGAGGCTTGCTCGCATCGACCGTGCCCGTGGTGATCGGTTCAGCGTCGAGTTCCATCAAGGCGGGCATGCCTGCACTGACGTTGGCGAAGAACTGCTGGCGCTGTTCGTCAGAGAGCGCCAGCCATGCCGGTTTCGCTGTATAGAGTTCGATCAGATAGTGAGCCATATCAAGCTTTCCTGTCAGTGTTCTTGATGGATCGGAGTCCCCGACGGCAAATGCGCGTCGTCGCGAGGGTCGGGTTCTTGCTGGACCAACGCGCGCACAGGGCCTCCACCCAGCCGGGATGATCCTTGCTGGCGTCGTTCAGCCAATTGGCGACGGAATCCTGCACATAGGTGGACGGATCGGCGCGCAACGGTTCGATCACGGCAAGCGCCAGTTCGGGCTGCTTCTTCAGCACCGTGATGTGCGCGCACCAAACGCCACGCGGCCGGATCGCCTCCGAGGCGAAGCGGCGAATACGATCGGATGGGTCCGCCGTCCATTCGGCGAGCAACGCAATGGTCCTATCCAGCTCGGCGGTGAGATGCGGACGGACCGCCATCCATGACCATTCCCGCACGCCGAAATGCGGATCGGCGGCAAATGGCCGGATCGTATCGAGACGCGCGCAAAGATCCATTTCTGCAGCGTTGCCGATCATGAAACAGGCCCAGCCGCGCGCCGTATCCGACGGATGCCGCGCGACTCGTTCGAAAGCGCCAGCGCCCAGCCGGTCCACTATAACGTCGGCTGCCAACGACATACGCCGCAGGATGCCGGTCGACGCGTTGACCCGTATTTCGCTCAGGGCGTCGCAGCCAATCTCCGGCAGGATGTTTCCAATGAGCTCTGCGAAATCGACTGCGAGGCATTCCGTCAGCGTTGTGGCCTCTGCACCGGCATTGAGCCGGGCGAGGCGTTCGGCGGTTATGTCCTTGACGCCACGCCCTTTGGCCTTGCCCGTGCTCATGTTCGCTCCTCAGGCCTTGCCGGATGCTCAGCGCCTATGTCGAGATTGCGCCAGACGCGTTGCAGAAAGCCATTGAGCGTCTGTCGCTCTTCGACGGTGAAGCCGGCAAAAAGCGTCGCAATCCATCTGGAATGTTCGTTGAATACGTCTTGGCCTACCTTTTGTCCGAGATCGGTCAACGTGACAGCGATCTTGCGTCGGTCTTCAAGGCCCGAGCGGCGAGTGATGAACTCATTGCGCTCAAGACCATCAAGAAGGCCAGTGATCGTCGCCCGTGTCACACCAGCCCGCTCAGCCAGTTCATGCGGCGACAACCCGTCAGGCTGGCCGAGCAAAAGAAACAGAAGGACGAACTTGCCTTCGGACAAGCGATGCGGCGCGAGCCGCGCGGCACAATCCCTGTCTATGGCTCCAGCCAATGCGAGCAGCTCGAAGCAGGCGCGCAAATTGCCCGTCGGCTCGACGGCCCATCGCTTGGCTTCTTCCAGCAACGCCCGGTGCTTTTGTTCCAACATTATCATACGGCAGCTTATAGTAAGTCGCCTAATGACTGTCAACGAACGAAGGGTGTGTTTTGAACGACAGTCCCGTTCCCGCTGCTGCCCCAAAAGGTCAGGACAACGATCCGCCCTAAATAATGTCGCTCGCCTCGTTGCTCAAAGCTCATGGCCCGTTGATCAGAGCCAGACGATGACAGTTGCGCCACAGCGAGGGCGGAGATGGATACAGTGGGACATCGGTCTTATCGGGTGGCGACGCCGCGCCAATCCTTGAGGCGGTCGAACATTATCTCGATCGGATTGCGGCGCGTGTATCAGCGCTTGTCGTATTTGCAGGGCAGAGCGGGACTTGGCGCCCGAATGGAGGGTTTGACACCTATGAGATCTATATAATTTGCACCTTCAATCCGAATGGAATTTATATTCTGAATCCGCCATTTTAGCGATTTGATGGACCGGATTTGCGGATGCAAGCGGCAACTCGGCTCAAATTATGTGTTGAAGATGCGTTCGCGAAACGACCGGTAACTGGTTCCCCCTTCATTGCAACATTCAGACTCCATGCCCATGCGGCAGATGGACTTAAACATGCGCCGCATCATACCCGCACTACCCTCTCTGAGTGTTTTTGAGGCATCGGCAAGGCATGGCAGTTTCACGCGCGCGTCGGAAGAACTGAATATGACGCAGAGTGCTGTCAGCAAACGGGTTGCGAACCTGGAAGCCTATGTCGGGACGCAACTGTTTGAGCGTATCAGAAAACGTATCGTTCTGACGGAGGCGGGAGAACAGTACTTGTCGCGGATTCGCGAGGCGCTGAACATCGTGGAACAAGCAACGGTGGACGCGCGGGCATATAGAAGCGGCGAGGGGGTACTCAATATCGCGACCCTTCCGAGTTTTGGAAATCGATGGCTGTTCCCGCGCATTGGCCGGTTCACCTCGCGCTACCCCCATATCTCGCTGAATGTCACAGCCAGGCAATGGCCGTTTGACGTCTCTGATGAAGGGATCGATGTCGCGATCTTCTATTCCTCCAAGTCTTGGCAGGGCGGCCACTCGGAAGTGTTGATGGGGGAAGAGGTTGTCCCCGTGTGCGCGCCCGGCTTGATCCCGGGAGCCTCGCGATTCGCATTGAAAAATGTGCAGCTCCTTCACCATAGAGCCCGACCGCGCGCGTGGCAGCAATGGCTGGATCTCGAAGCCCTTGACGACATCAACGCGTACAAGGGGAGCCGGTTTGAGCAATTCGACATGATCATCAAAGCGGCTGTATCGGGGGCGGGTGTTGGATTGGTTCCTGTGTTTATGGTTCAGGACGAGATTGCCCAACGCTCACTCGTCACGCCATTTGCCCGTAAAATGAAGAGCGACGAGTCCTATTTCCTGATCAGCCCGAACAGAAAGCGATCCACTAAGGCAGTGGCGGCTTTTCGGGACTGGATTTTTTCGGAAGTCGAGTCGCAACGCGACGCGTGACGCGCAATCGCGCGATTGTCACGGCTTGTCTCCCGCCGCCAATTCATTCCTTGCTGGAATGAATTGGCTCCAAATCGTCGTTTGGTCCGCAGACCCACGCAGCCCTAACCTGCACATCAGGAAACAGATGGCGCTGATGCGTAGCGGCGCGCCAAGAAGGGCTGACAATGGTCTCTGATATTATTGTGGAATGTATTGACCGGCGAGAGCTGCTTGATGATAGGCTTAAATGTCTTTTGTCTGCGCATATGA
This sequence comes from Shinella sp. M27, assembly GCF_049199905.1. Classification (NCBI taxonomy): domain Bacteria; kingdom Pseudomonadati; phylum Pseudomonadota; class Alphaproteobacteria; order Hyphomicrobiales; family Rhizobiaceae; genus Shinella; species Shinella sp. M27. The sequence goes on along the minus strand of NZ_JBLZPK010000048.1, from coordinate 59,268 downwards.
ACGTGGAAATCGGCAGACGAAACCAGTGTTTCTTCGTTGCGTCCCAGGGAAACCAAGTCGTCGGCGCGCTTCTTGGGCTTCGTCGCTCGACGACAACGATGTTGCGGCTTTTCAAACTGTGGACCAGTCCGGCGGGCGACCGTACCGCCATCAGCAAGGCGATTTATCTGGAGCTCGACAAATGGTCAGGCCCTGCCGGTGTCGATGCGTGGCGCCTCTCCTCTGATCGAGCCGAAGACGATTTTCCGCAGGAGTTTGTCGCACTGCTGAAAGTTACCTCGACGAATTCTCGCGGTGACTATTTTCAGCATTGGCGGACGGAGACTCATCCGTCGATCGGTTCTCCTCTATACACCCAGACAACCGACTTCACCTGTGGCGCCGCATGTTTGATGATGGCATTCACGACGTTCGATCGGTCTGCGAGATTGCAAAGGGGATTGGAACTTCAGCTCTGGCGGGAAGCGACGTCCATCGTTTCGTTGGATGGGCCGGGCGGCTGCGATCCCTATGGTATCGCGCTCGCGGCTGCCACCCGTGGATTTTGCGCGCGTGTTTTCATGAGCACAAACGAGCCCGTTCTTATCGAGGCGGGCGATTCCGACGCAAACCGTGACATCATCGGATTTGTTCAGGCTGAGTTGCGATCGAGACTCGCGGAACGATCTGTCAGGGTTGAACAAAAGCCGTTCTCAATCGGCGAGCTAAGATCTGCGATTAGACGCGGGGGCGTCGCAATCGTGTTGGTAGACCAGGTGGAAACCCATGCGCGGGAAGTTCCCCACTGGATACTCCTCCATTCCGCCACTGACACGTTCTTCCTGGCCAACGATCCCTGGTTCGAGCGGGCGGACCACGAACAGCCAGTGGATGTCATCGACTTGCCCATCCCTGACGTTGTTCTCGACAAGATGGCTTGGTACGGCGCACCGCCGTATCGAGCGGCCGTTTTGATTGAGCCCGTCGCGTAACTCTTCTCAACTTTCACATAGCTGTACGACAAGCGAGCCGATTTGCAGTGCGCTATGCAACAAATTAAAATAGCAGGGAACGATTTCAATGAGAGACACGAGAATATTACTGACTCTACCAGCCCTTTTTATGTTGGCGACGTCGGCAAGCGCCGAGGGTAAACTCAACATATTCAACTTTGGTAACTATACCAGTCCCGAGCTCATCAAGAAGTTCGAGGCATCGTACGACGTCAAGGTGACGATTACTGACTACGACACGAATGATACAGCTTTAGCAAAGGTTCGCCAGGGCGGCCACGGATTCGATATAGTCGTTCCGTCCGCGCAAGTGATGCCGATCTGGATTTCAGAAGGGCTTCTTCTCGAGTCTCGCCCCGATCTGATGGAGAATTTTTCAAACGTGGACCCGAAATGGGTCAATGTCGAGTTTGATCCAGGCCGCCGATACTCAGTTCCATGGCAGTGGGGCACCGCCGGCGTAGCGGTGAACACATCGGTTTATGCCGGCGATATCAATACCTCCGCCATCTTTCTGGATCCGCCTGCCGAGTTGATCGGTAAAGTGAATGTGGTGCCTGAAATGTCCGATGTGATGTATCTAGCCATCGCCTATGCCGGCGGCGAGGCCTGCACCGGCGACATGACGTTGCTCAAGAAGGTCCGTGATATTCTCAACAACGCGAAGCCGAAATGGATCTCGATGGACTACGGAACCAGCGAGCAATATTCGAAGGGCGATGTTGCCGCAGGGTTCGCTTACAATGGAGCGACGTTCCGCAGCCGACTTCTGAACCCTGCCATCCAGTACGGCTATCCAAAGGAAGGGTATCCGGTTTGGATGGACAATGCCGCAATCCTCAAGGATGCCGAGAACGTCGAAAACGCCAAGCTCTTTCTGAACTTCATCATGGAGCCGGAAAACGCCGCCTTGCTTTCGAGCTTTGCTCGCTACGCAAACGGGATTGTGGGATCGGAGGCGTTCATGCCTGATGATATGAGAGGGGCGCCTGAGATCGTGATACCGGAAGAGCTCAAGGCACAGGGGAAGTTTAGCTTCGCTTGTCCGCCTGAGATTCAGGCGATTTACACAAAAATCTGGACTGAGCTGCAGAAGTAGAAGGCGCTCTCTATTGTCCGCACCGCGCGGCCGCATGGGGTCGGGGATGTGATCCTCCCCCGTGCACCGTCCCGCTCTCGGGTCAAAGTCAGCCTGCAGGGTTATCCCTATGGAATCTTGATTTCTTTCCCTCTTCCTCCGAATGGAATCTCTATGCCCAAATCATCAGTCTGTCAGGACGGCTGTTATCGCCGGAACGGGTGACTGGAGCGCGAATATGCCTTTCGACCTCATTGGCGGTACGGCAGACGTGCTGGCGAAGAGCCGCAGGCACAACGTGCTGTGCGAGCTTCCCCCCGGGCATATCGCCACGCGGGAGCAAGCCTATGATATCCTTGCGGCTACGGAGGACGCCTACGGCTTCGAGCAGGGCGGTTACGCCGTCGTCGGTTCGAGCGAGAGTTCACGCCGAACATTTGGGCTTTTGACTCCGATCTTTTCCGAAATCCCGACACTCCGCCTTCTGATGGGGCAGGACAGATTTATGCTTCCGGTCGGCATTATCGGGGCCCAATGCGAGTTTGCCTTCTCCATACGTCGGACGTTTCCGGACGCAAGCGAGTCTATCACATGCGAGAGCGTGGCTGACGCCGTACTCGGCTGCATGCCCGCCATCGGCATTCTTGGTCGGCGGACACGCACCGCCTTTGGCGGAACCGAGGCGGCGATCGCCGACTTCGCCCTTCATGCGGCAACGATCTGCGGCGAGGCGGTGACTGGTTGGCTGCTGCAGACCTTTCGACGGGAGGCAGGTGGTGAGCGGGCGGGCGACGTCTGTCATGGGCCATCCCCTGAATGCCGTCGCATGGCTGGCGCGGGAACTCTCGGCGCCTCCGCGAAAGCTCGGTATCGGCAACATCATCGCAACCGGCTCCTGCACCATCATCCCTCAGGTTTTGGCCGGACAGTCCGTCGCCGCAGACTTCGGTCCGCTCGGCCGGGTCGACTGCAAATTTCACTAAACCATACCAAAGGAACTGACATGCGACCGCAGCCGAAACCGTTCGTCGTCGAATTCAAGAAAAGGCGCCGGCTCGGCAAGAGACCCCCGGGCCTGAAAGGCGGTTTTCGGTCCGTCACGGCCAGGGCAGAGGCGGCTCCGGTGCGCCGGACAATTGCGTTCGTGACACAAAAATGATGGTAAGCCCCAGCCTTCCCTACGAGTATTTCATACTCGCCGAGACGCGCCGAGCCGGCCCCATCGCCGGCTCCGTGCGCGATCGTTCGATTTATTCCGCCGTCATTGATGGGCATGGACGGCGCTACGGCTTCGTCGGGCTTGCCGGCCGAGACAGAAACGGCCGACTGAACGTGCTGTCGCTGCGGCAAGGCGAATGGATCGTCGCGCCTGACCTCATCTACAGGGAAATCTCCTAATTTCGGTTCCCGTCTTGCAGGCGATGCACCCGCGGCCTGTTGGCTGGGTTTCGCGTGGCCCGGCTTCGTCCGCATCCAGGGGCGGATGCGATCCTGTGGAAGACCCGTGAAATTGACAAGGAGAAATACAATGTTTGCTCGTTACGGGAGCCTTTATATCGCCCTTTACCTCGCCGAGCGATGCAGGTCTCAAGCAGACGCGGATGAGGCTGGTCTGCCGCGGTGTCACCTGAAGCGTGAGGATTTAACGTTGATGTTTGCCGCTGGCATCCTCGGGCTTGGCATTGCCGTGTTGGCAGGGTTCGCCGCAGGGTGGACCTTCTGACGCAACGCGTCAGAAACTGGGGCCGGCAACCGCACTGGTCGAAATTCCTATAAGATTCATATTTTTTCTGCCCCCTACCACTCTCGAATGCCTATCCGGTTTGACTGCATATCTAGGCACGAGAGGTCGAAACGTTCTCTCCGCGCCGGAAGTTTCCTTTGGTGCCGCCTGCCGGGCGGCGCCTTTCGGTTCGTCTGGCGTGCCCGCAACAAAGGAGTCCGGATCGATGCTGGATGTCATTCTCATCGGCACAGCGGTCGTCTTCTTCGCCCTCTGCTTTGCCTATACGCAAGCCTGCGACAGGCTGTAGGAGGCCGCGATGCTGTTCGACTACGTTTTCAGCGGTGCCATCACCGTCTTTCTCACGATTTACCTGACCTACGCTCTCATTCGGCCGGAACGCTTCTGACGAAGCCGCCGGGTATTGAAAGTTTTCCCCATGACCCTCATCGGATGGCTACAAATCCTGCTTTTCTGCGGGATCGTCCTTGCCCTCGTCAAACCGCTCGGCGCCTACATGACGCGCGTGTTTGCCGGGGAACGCACATTCCTCTCACCCGTCCTCGTTCCAGTTGAACGGGGGCTCTATGCCTTGGCGGGCACCAACGAACGCGAAGAGCAGCGCTGGACGAGCTACGCCTTCGCCATGCTGGCGTTCAATCTGGCCGGCCTGCTGTTGCTCTACGGGCTGCAACGTTTCCAGGACGTGCTGCCGCTCAATCCCGCCGGCATGGCCGCGGTCGGGCCGGAGCTTTCCTTCAACACTGCCGTCAGCTTCGTGACCAATACGAACTGGCAGAACTACGGCGGCGAGAGCTCCCTGTCCTATCTCACCCAGATGGCCGGGCTGACGGTGCAGAACTTCGTTTCTGCAGCCACCGGCATGGCGATCGCCATTGCCCTCATCCGCGCTTTCTCGCGCGCATCCGGCAAGGCGCTCGGCAACTTTTGGGTCGATATGACCCGCGCGACGCTCTATGTGCTGCTGCCGATCTGCGTCGTGCTGACGCTTGCCTATGTGGCGCTCGGAGTGCCGCAGACCTTCGGCCCCTATGTGACGGCGACGACGCTGGAAGGCGCGCAGCAGACCATTGCGCTCGGCCCGGTCGCCTCACAGCTTGCCATCAAGATGCTCGGCACGAATGGCGGCGGCTTCTTTAACGCCAACTCGGCCCACCCGTTCGAGAACCCGAACGCCATCTCGAACATGATCCAGATGGTCTCGATCTTCGCGATCGGCGCGGCCTTCACCAATGTCTTCGGCCGCATGGTCGGCAACCAGCGCCAGGGCTGGGCGATCCTCGCCGCGATGGGCACGCTATTCGTCGCGGGTGTGGCTATCACCTATTGGGCGGAAGCCTCGGGCAACTCGCTGATGCATGCCTTCGGCCTTGAAGGCGGCAACATGGAGGGCAAGGAGACGCGCTTCGGTATCGTACTGTCCTCGCTCTTCGCCATCGTCACGACAGCCGCCTCTTGCGGCGCGGTCAATGCCATGCATGGCAGCTTCACGGCGCTGGGCGGTCTGATCCCGCTTATCAACATGCAACTGGGTGAAGTCATTGTCGGCGGCGTTGGTGCAGGTTTCTACGGCATCGTCCTCTTCGTCATCGTTGCCGTCTTCGTGGCAGGCCTGATGGTCGGCCGCACGCCGGAATATCTCGGCAAGAAGATCGAGGCGAAGGAAATGAAGATGGCCGTGCTCGCCATTCTCTGCCTGCCGCTCGCCATGCTGGTCTTCACCGCAATTTCGAGCGTGATGCCCTCGGCGGTCGCCTCCATCGGCACGGCCGGCCCGCACGGCTTCTCCGAAATCCTCTACGCTTATACGTCGGCCGCGGCCAACAACGGCTCGGCCTTCGGCGGCCTGACGGGCAACACCCCCTGGTACAACGTGACGCTGGGCCTTGGCATGCTGATGGGGCGCTTCCTCGTCATCATTCCGGCGCTGGCGATTGCCGGTTCGCTCATCGCCAAGAAGACGGTTCCGGCCTCCGCTGGCACGTTCCCCACGGACGGCCCGCTCTTCGTCGGCCTGCTCGTCGGCACGATCCTCATCGTCGGTGGTCTTACCTTCTTCCCGGCGCTCGCGCTCGGCCCGGTCGTCGAGCATCTCGCGATGCTCGCCGGGCAGACCTTCTGAGGGACGCGGCCATGATACGCAGCGTGAAGAAACCGCCTTTCTCCGCCCCGGTTCGCCGGGGTGGAATGCCGGCCCGATGGTGCGCGTCCAATGTCATCCTCGTGATGCTGGCCACCCTCGTGGCCATCGTCAGTGTCATCGAATTCCTACGCGGTTGACCGGTCCACGGCCCCCCGTATCGCTTCAAAGCTGGAGTCTCTTATGAGCCAGGCAAAATCCGCGAGCATCCTGGATTCTCGCATTCTCGTTCCGGCGATCGTCGCCGCGTTCACCAAGCTGAACCCGCGCACGCTTGCCCGCAATCCGGTCATGTTCGTCGTGGCCACGGTCTCGGTCCTGACCACCGTGCTCTTCCTGCGCGACGTTGTTACCGGTGGCGGTGATCTCGGTTTCTCCTTCCAGATAAATCTCTGGCTCTGGTTCACCGTGCTCTTCGCCAATTTCGCAGAAGGCGTCGCCGAGGGCCGTGGCAAGGCGCAGGCCGATTCACTGCGTAAAGCGCGCAGCGAGACGCAGGCAAAGCTGCTGACCGCTGGCAGTACCACCGACTACAAACTGGTGCCCGGCGCCACGCTCAAGGTCGGCGACCTCGTTCTCGTCGAGGCCGGCGATATTATCCCTTCGGATGGTGAGGTGGTCGAGGGCGTCGCCTCGGTCAACGAAGCGGCCATCACGGGGGAATCCGCGCCCGTGATCCGGGAATCGGGCGGCGACCGCTCGGCCGTGACCGGCGGCACGCAGGTTCTGTCCGACTGGATCCGCGTGCGCATCACTGCTGCCGCCGGCTCCACCTTCCTCGACCGCATGATCTCGCTGGTCGAGGGCGCGGAGCGCCAGAAGACGCCGAACGAGATCGCGCTCAACATCCTGCTCGCCGGCATGACGCTGATCTTCGTGCTCGCCACCGCGACCATTCCGAGTTTTGCCAACTATGCCGGCGGCTCGATCCCGATCATCGTGCTCGTCGCGCTTTTCGTCACGCTCATTCCGACGACCATCGGTGCCTTGCTGTCGGCGATCGGCATTGCCGGCATGGACCGCCTCGTGCGCTTCAATGTACTGGCGATGTCGGGCCGTGCGGTCGAAGCGGCCGGCGACGTCGATACGCTGTTGCTCGACAAGACCGGCACCATCACCCTCGGAAACCGCCAGGCGACCGCCTTCAAGCCCGTCCGCGGCGTTTCCGAGCAGGACCTCGCCGATGCCGCGCAGCTCGCATCGTTGGCCGACGAAACGCCGGAAGGGCGCTCCATCGTCGTGCTCGCCAAGGAGAAGTACGACATCCGCGGCCGCGACATGAACAGCCTGAAGGCCACCTTCGTGCCCTTTACCGCCCAGACCCGCATGAGCGGCGTCGACCTTGAGGGCGCGCAGATCAGAAAGGGCGCGGTCGATGCGGTGCTCGCCTATGTCGGTACCCTCGTGCCGTCGGACGCCGTGCGCGAACTCCAGGCCATCGCCGAGGAGATCGCCAAGGCCGGCGGCACGCCGCTGGCAGTTGCCCGCGACGGCAAGCTGCTCGGCGTCGTCCAGTTGAAGGACATCGTCAAGGGCGGCATCCGCGAGCGCTTCTCGGAACTGCGCCGCATGGGCATCCGCACCGTGATGATCACCGGCGACAACCCGATGACGGCGGCGGCGATTGCCGCAGAAGCGGGCGTCGACGACTTCCTCGCTCAGGCGACACCGGAAAACAAGCTCCAGCTCATCCGCGAGGAACAGGCCAAGGGCAAGCTGGTCGCCATGTGCGGCGACGGCACCAACGATGCCCCGGCGCTCGCCCAGGCCGATGTCGGCGTTGCCATGAACACCGGCACGGTGGCCGCCCGCGAGGCCGGCAACATGGTCGATCTCGACAGCGATCCGACCAAGCTCATCGAGATCGTCGAGATCGGCAAGCAGCTCCTGATGACCCGGGGCGCGCTCACGACCTTTTCCATCGCCAACGACATCGCGAAATATTTCGCGATCATCCCGGCCATGTTCCTCGCCTTCTATCCGCAGCTCGGCGTCCTGAACGTCATGGGCCTCTCCACTCCGCAGTCCGCCATCCTCTCGGCGATCATCTTCAACGCGCTGATCATCGTCGCGCTGATCCCGCTGTCGCTGAGGGGCGTGAAGTACCGCGCCGTCGGCGCCGGTGCGCTGCTCTCCCGCAACCTCCTGATCTACGGCCTCGGCGGCCTCGTCGTCCCCTTCATCGGCATCAAGGCGATCGACGTTGCCATTACTGCCCTCGGCCTCGCCTAAGGAAAAGACCATGTTCAAGCAACTGCGTCCCGCAATCGTCATGATCGTCGCCACCACGGCGATCACCGGCCTTCTGTATCCCGCCGCGATGACCGGCATCGCGCAGGCCGTCTTCCCCGGTCAGGCGAATGGCAGCCTGATCGAGAAGAATGGCCAGGTCGTCGGTTCGAGCCTTATCGGCCAGGCCTTCGCCGGTGAACAATATTTCCACGGCCGTCCCTCGGCGGCGGGCGACGGCTACAACGCCGCCGGCTCCTCCGGTTCCAACCTCGGCCCAACCAGCCAGAAGCTGATCGACCGGGTAAAGACGGACTACGAGGCGGCAAAGGCGACAAATCCGGGTACCGAAGTGCCGATCGACCTCGTCACGGCCTCGGGCAGCGGTCTCGACCCGCATATCTCGCCGGACGCCGCCTATTTCCAGGTGCCGCGCGTGGCCAAGGCGAGGGCGATGGATGAGGCCGCAGTGCGCGCCCTCGTCGACCGGCAGATCGAGGGCCGTAAGCTTGGTTTCCTCGGCGAACCTGTGGTGAACGTGCTGCGTCTCAACATGGCGCTTGACGAGGCCCGTTCGTAAACTGAAATGGGCGTCTCCGATCGGCCTTCCGGCCGGTCGGGGAAAGTGGGTGGATATTCATGCCGGATGACCGTCGCGAGATTGAGAACAGGCCGTCGCCGGACGCCCTGCTGGAGCATGCGCAACGGGAGACGCGTGGGCGCCTGAAAATCTTCCTCGGTGCAGCGCCGGGCGTCGGCAAGACCTATGAGATGCTGATGTCCGGCCGCGCCCGGCAGGCCGACGGCGTCGATGTCGTTATCGGTGTCGTCGAGACGCACGGTCGCAAGGAGACCGAGGCGCTCGTCGAAGGCTTCGAGGTCATCGCCCGCCGGACGATCGACTATCGTGGCCAGACTCTTGAGGAAATGGATCTCGATGCGATCCTCGAACGCCGGCCGGCGCTCGTTCTCATCGACGAACTCGCCCATACCAATGCCGTCGGCAGCCGCCATCCCAAGCGCTATCTCGACGTGCAGGAGCTGCTTTCGCACGGCATCGACGTCTATTCGACGCTCAACATCCAGCATGTGGAAAGCCTCAACGACGTGGTGGCGCAGATCACCCGCATCCGCGTGCGTGAAACGGTGCCGGATTCCATCGTCGACCGGGCCGACGACATCGAGATCATCGATATCACGCCGGAAGACCTGATCAAGCGGCTGGCGGACGGCAAGGTCTACGTGCCGAAGACGGCCAAGCGGGCGGTCGAGAACTATTTTTCACCGGGCAACCTGACGGCGCTACGTGAACTGGCGCTGCGCCGCACCGCCCAGCGCGTCGACGAGCAGTTGCTCAATCACATGCAGGCTCATGCCATTTCGGGGCCGTGGGCGGCTGGCGAGCGCCTGCTGGTCTGCCTCGGCCATGGCAGCAACGGCGCCAGCCTCGTGCGCTACGCCCGGCGCCAGGCCGACCGGTTGCGCGCGCCCTGGGCGGTGCTGCATCTCGACACGCCACAAGCGGTCAGCTTGCCGGAGGAGGACAAGGACCGGCTCGCCGCCAATATGCGGCTTGCCGAACAGCTGGGCGCCGAAACGGTGACGCTGCCGGCGCTCTCGCTCTCGCGCGACATCATCGCCTATGCCAACACCAACAACTTCACACATATCGTCGTCGGCCGCCCCAACGGCTCGCGCTGGCGGCAGCTCTGGCAAGGCTCGGTCACGCACGATCTGATCCGCTATGCCGGCGATATCAGCGTCCACGTCATTTCCGGAGATGACAGGGAAGCGCAGCCGACGCGTGGCGTGAAGGCCGCCCAGGCGCCAAAACCCTTTCGCGTCAAACCCTATCTGCTGAGTGTGATTTTCATCCTGCTCGCCATTCTTGCAGGCATTGCGCTTGACCAGACGCTCGACGTGCAGAACCTTGCGCTCGTCTTCCTCATGGCAGTACTCGCGGCCTCCGTGCAGGGTGGGCTTGGGGCCGGTCTCTTCGCCTCGCTGCTGGGTGCGCTTTCCTTCAACTTCTTCTTCCTCGAGCCGCGCTACAATTTCACGGTCCGCGACCCGGAAAGCATCGTCGCGCTGTTCTTCTATCTCGGTGTTGCGGTTGTCGCCTCGAACCTGACGGCCGCGGTGCAGCGCCAGGCGGCAGCCGCGCGGCAGAGGGCCCGCACGACGGAAGACCTCTATCTCTTCTCCAAAAAGCTTGCCGGCACCGGCACGCTCGACGATGTGCTCTGGGCGACCGCCTTCCAGATAGCCTCGATGCTCAAGGTGCGGGTCGTCATCCTGCTGCCGGAAGGCGGCTCGGTGGCGGTCAAGGCCGGTTACCCGCCGGACGACACGCTGGTCGATGCCGATATCGCTGCGGCGAAATGGGCCTGGGAACACAACCGCCCTGCCGGCCGCGGCGCCGATACGCTGCCGGGCGCCAAGCGGCTCTACCTTCCCCTGCGCACCGGCCGCGAGGCGGTCGGCGTCATCGGTCTCGACAATGACAGGCAAGGACCGATCCTGACGCCCGAGCAGCAGCGCCTGTTCGATGCTCTGTCGGATCAGGCTGCACTGGCAATCGAGCGCGTGCAGCTCGTTTCCGATGTCGACAAGGCCCGGCTTGCCGTTGAGACGGACCGGCTGCGGTCGGCCTTGCTGACTTCCATCTCGCACGACCTCAAGACGCCGCTCGCGGCCATCATGGGCTCGGCCGACACGCTGAAGGGCCTTGGCGCGCAACTGGACGATGAGGCGCGGCGCGAGTTGCTTTCGACGGTGATCGATGAATCAGAGCGCCTCAACCGCTTCATCGCCAACCTGCTCGACATGACCCGCCTCGGCGCCGGCGCCATGGAACCGAACTATGCCTGGCATTTTGCTGGCGACATCGTCGGCACGGCGCTTTCGCGCGCCGGCAAGATCGTCTCCCATCACAAGGTCGAGGTGCACATACCGCAAACTCTGCCGATGCTGCGGGTCGACCCCGTGCTTTTCGAGCAGGTGCTCTTCAATCTTATCGACAACGCCGCAAAATATGCGCCGGAAGACACGCTGATCGAAATCCGTGGCCGGCAGGACGGCAATGCCCTTCTGCTTTCCGTCATCGACGAAGGCCCCGGCATTCCGCCGGACGACATCGAGCGCATTTTCGACAGCTTCTACCGCGTGCGCAAAGGCGACCACGTGCGCGCCGGTACGGGGCTCGGTCTTTCGATCTGCCGCGGTTTCGTCGAGGCGATGGGCGGTGCGATCACGGCAGCCAACCGCACAGACCGCGCCGGCGCCGTCTTTACCATCCGCATGCCGGTGTCGGCCGAAATGCCCGTCCTGGGAGGAAACGAATGACCAATACCGCCGTCCGCATTCTGATCGTCGATGACGAGCCGCCGATCCGCAAGCTACTGCGCGTCGGGCTCTCCACGCAGGACTACGCCATCATCGAGGCGATGAATGCCAAGGTGGCGATCGAACTGGTCAAATCGGAAAAGCCGGATCTGATCGTGCTCGACCTCGGCCTGCCGGATATGCCGGGGCATGACCTGCTGGCCAGGTGGCGCGCAGAGGGGCTCGACCTGCCCGTCGTCATCCTCTCGAGCCGCACGGACGAGGCCGGCATCGTGAAAGCGCTGGAGCTTGGCGCGGATGACTACATCACCAAGCCCTTCGGCATGAACGAGCTGGTCGCGCGCATCCGCGTGGCGCTGCGTCACCGGCTGCAAACCCAGGGAGAGAAACCCATCTTCCAGACGGGTGATCTCTCGGTGGACCTCGTCAAGCGCATCGTCAAGGTGGCGGGCGAAGAGGTGAAACTCTCGCCGAAGGAATACGATATCCTTCGCATTCTCGTACAGCATGCCGGCAAGGTGCTGACCCATCGCTTCTTGCTCGAACATGTCTGGGACGGCCTGACCGACGTGCAGTATCTGCGCGTCTATGTCCGCCAGCTCCGGCAGAAGATCGAGCGTACACCGGACCAACCGCAATACATCCTCACCGAGACCGGTGTCGGCTACAGGCTCGTCGACGCGAGCTGATCGACCGCATTCATGGAGTTCATCATGCAGCTCAGCGACCATCTGGCGCTGGAAAACATCGTCTTCGACTTGCCGTTCGTTTCGAAGCACAAGCTTCTGCGGCATTTGGCCGACATGTCGTCTCACAAGACCGGTATCCACGCTGGCATCATCGCCAAGGCATTGCTTGCCCGTGAAAACCTCGGTTCGACGGGTATCGGGCGGGGAATCGCCATCCCGCACGCGCTCATCGAAGGGCTGCCGAAGAGCCTTGCCATCGTCGCCCGGCTTGCCCGGCCGATCGATTTCGAGGCGGTTGACGATATTCCGGTCGACATTGTCGTGCTGCTTCTCTCGCCGGCCTCGGGGCACGGGCAGAACCTCAACATCCTCTCCTGCATCGCGCGGCAACTGCGCGATGATCATACCGTCACCGCCATTCGCGCTGCGCGCAGTGCCGATGAAATCTTCGCGCTTCTCACGTAGTCGTGACGGCGACAGGGCGCCGTCTATGCAATTCCTATTTTTCTGGCCCCGCCTTCCAATCGAGAAAATATCCGTGGACGCCTAGCTTCAGATCGTCGTGACCCATGCCTTTCCGGGTGGGGTCACGGCGATCCATCAGCAGAGGTGCCATCATGCGGAGAGATTTTTCGGACCATCATCTTCCACCGCTTTCGACGCGGATGATCTTCCTTCATCATCGCGTGCGCCTGCACGATCAGGTGAGCCATGGGAAAGGGCGGTACGAACCCATGCCGCTCGCCGCAGGGGCCGTCCTCGCAACGATGCTTCTTATCGCCGCGATTCTGCTCGGGGTTCTCCATGCCTAGGGCCGCATCGTCCGAAACGGTGATGCGTCGTCATCAGGCAGAGGCGGACCTGCCGGCTGCCGAAGTGCTTGCCGAACGTATCGCCGCCGCCCGCCGGCTGCGCGAGCATCACCTATGGGAAATCCTGCGCACCCTGCCATCCCTGGCCGAGGCGCGCGACGATGCCGACTTCCGGCATCGCTTCCGCACGTTGATGGATCGCGACGATCTCGTGGCTGCAAGCCGGCTGCTGGTCGATGCCGCGCGCCCGACTTGTCATCTCGACCAATTGGTGTGCCTCGAAGGCACCTGGATTGCACGCATCTGCTCGGACGGCTCGGTTCCGCGCGCTGTCGCGGTTCATGTCGACCGAGTGGCTGCCGTTATGGCCGCGCTGGTGGCGCTGGATCGCGCCGCTCCGGTCAAACATTGAAAGGAACAGACATCATGCCAGACTTTCGACGCCGTAATCCTGTACAGGGCCTCATCACCGACCTCGTCACGCCCTTGCGCGGCGATGGGGTGGACCACGAGGGGCTTGCCTCCTTCGTCAATTGGCAGATCGCCAGCGGCGTGTCCGGCCTGGCTGTCTGCGGCAGGCTGGCAGAGGGGTCGTCGTTGAGCCGGGAAGAGCGCCGTGCCGTGCTTGCCACCGTCGTCAGGGCGGCCCGTCTCTCCGTGCCGGTTCTTGCTTCCGTCGGCACCTATTCGACCAAGGCGACCATAGCACTTGCCCTTGATGCGGAAGAGGAGGGGGCGGACGCGCTGATCGTGACCACGCCCTATTACAGCAAGCCGACGCAAAAGGGCATCATCGCCCATATGCGTGCCATTGCGGAAGCGACCGCTCTGCCGATCCTCGTCCTGGCCGACCCTGGAATGACCCGCTCGGACGTCACCGCCGAAACTCTCTGGGCGCTCAGCGACATTTCCGGCATCCACGGCTTCATTGATGCATCGGGCGACATGGCGCGCCTCGCAGTGATCGACCGCAGGCTGCGCGAGCGGCTGGTGCTTTACTCCTCACACGATACGACGGCCTTCGCTTTCAATGTGCTGGGCGGGAGCGGAACGTTTTCCGCTGCGGCAAATCTCGCGCCGCGCCTAACGAGCGCGATGCATCAGGCACTACGCACGCGCAATGTCGATCTCGCCCTGGGCCTGAAGGACCGTCTCGCGCCGCTCTTCATTGCGCTCGGCAATACGCCGGATCCGGCTGCCATAAAGCACGGGCTCACGCCTGTCCTCGGCCTGTCCGGCTCGGTGCGGCTGCCGCTTGTGCCGACCACGCCCGGGGCTGGTGCGGCCGTACGCCGTGCGCTTGCCGGCTTGCCGGAAAGCGCCGC
>NZ_JBLZPK010000048.1:26550-44889 GCF_049199905.1 Shinella sp. M27 | reverse complement strand
GCTTGCCAGGGCAAGCTGAGGGCAAACGACATGGCACGCAAGAAGAAAACCCATAAGACGCTGGCGGTCGCCGCCACCATGCGGCAGCCACAGCCGCCGTTGCCGATACCGGCGCTTCTGCTGCGCGTCGGCCTGATCCTGGCCGCCGCAGCCGCCGTCCAGCATTTTCTCCCGCAACTTTGAGCGCAGATCGCGCCATTCCTTCCGAAAACTGCTCGACACCGTCGCCCGCGCCGCCCTGTCGCGATAACCGAACCGCCTCGCTTCAATGTCGGGCGCGATCACCACGGCTGGTGGGTCGTCGAGGATCGTCCCGGCCGTGTCGGCGGCCTCTTCGCCAATGAAGACGCGCCATGCATTATGCCTTGGAAGAGAGCAACCGGGACCGCAGGGCGGTCCGCTCCCAGCCCCGCGGCGCGTCCGTCGAGCTTCTCATTGAAATGTTCGGCACGGGAGAAGCGCTTGGCTGGCTTACCGACAACCTCAGACGTGAGTTGTTCGCACAAGGCCGGGTGGGGAACGGCGAACGTTCCACTGCCGAAAGGCTACTATCGTCAGAAGAGCTTGACGGTGTGGTTGCGGTGATGATCAAGCGCCACGAAGGACTTTCGGGGACCAATGTCTTTGCGGTGTCGAACCCGATCGCACTGCTGTTTAACTGGTTAGATTTGGGCGACGGGGAGGGGCCGAGGCGTCTCATAGGGGAAAACGTCGTGTCCGATATCGGGCTCGTCGAAAAGCTCGAGGCGCTCAGAAGCACTATAACGACAAGCGACGAGGGATCCGTTTAAGATCCTCAAACATGATACGCTATCGTCTTTCCTCGACGCCGAGCGCGCCCGTGGTTGCTTGAAAGAGATATCGTCGAACCCTGAGCTGAGCGAGTGGGCGTTGAATTTGCTGGAGGCTTTCCGCCGAGGTGAAAGCTACTGAGTGATCCGCGTCAAACACACTCGACGATGTTCTAACGTGGTTACTTTCGCGTTTTCCACGCTGGATTGGCGTCGGCCGCAAGCGAAGCGAACTACGCGATCCAGGCGGTTTATCGGGTCACAAGATGGTTTCCGGCCAGATCGCTCCACCTGGGGCCGGCAGGAGCAATCAGTCAGCCGAGATCTAGGCCATGCCCCCATAAACGGGGTACCGGATTACTGATTGTCTCGACCGATCAAATCCAGCGCTACATCGAAGGATGGCGCTATCGGTCTGAGGCTTTCTTTCAGGTCGACGTTGGTCATGTCGAAGGCGACGAGGGGATATGGCGCATTTTCCCGCAAGTCGAATGCCACGGCTTCGCCGCCACCGAAACTACGATCCCGTTTTGGGTGAAAAGCCATTCAGGAAGGTGAGACCACGGTCCCGCTTACATCCTCCGTTCATGCCCCTTATCCGTCGATAAGTTCCATAATATAGATTACGAAACTTTGATATGTAGCCACAAAGTTAGAGTGTCCTGTTTCTGCAAAGTTGGAATGTCACACTCCCCGGTCTGAATGAGGTCTGGGAGATTGCAGAGCGGCTGGATGATCGATTCCGGACTTTGGTTGTCGTGCAAGCAGCGACGGACGTTTCATCAGCCGCGGCTGCAACGCGAAGCTTATGGTGAGCCGGTGCAGATTGACGGATCGGAGCGTCGTTGGTTCGAAGATCGCGGCGCCCCCTGTTCATTGTTGGTGTTCATCGATGATGCGACCGGCAAGATGATGCAGCTGTGCTTTGTGCGTTCCGAAAGTGCGTTCAGCTATGTCGAGGCCTGGCGCTCTATCTCAAGCGTCACGGCGCACCGATTGCCTTTTATTCGGACAAGCATTCGGTGTTCTGGGTGGCAAAGAAGGATGCCAAGGGTGGTCAGGGCATGCCCCAGTTCGGGCGCGCGCTTTGCGCGCTAAACATAGAGATTCTTTGCGCAAACTCGAGCCAGGCCAAGGGTCGTGTCGAACGGATGAACCGGACGCTACAGGACCGTTTGATCAGGGATCTGCGTCTGAAGGGCGTCTGCGGCATGGACGACGGTAACGCTTTCCTGCCTCAGTTCATGGAGCGCCATAACCGCCAGTTTGCCATTACCCCTGCCCGACCTGACGACTTGCACCAGCCGTTGAATCTTGCCCCCGATCGGCTGTGCGACGTCCTGTGCAAACGTGAGCAGCGTTACATCGGTGCCCAGTTGACGTTTTCGTTCGAGCGCCAGCGGATCATGCTCGAGGAGAACGAGGTGACGCGTGGACTGGTCGGGCGCTAGGTCGAGACCTATGCCTATGCGGATGGTCGATTGGATGTCCGCTGGAAAGGTCATTCCCTGCCCTACCGGGTCTTTGACAAGGACCAGCGGGTGACGCATGCGGCGATCACCGAGAACAAGCGGCTCGGCGATGTTCTGGCCTATATCAAGGAGCGGCAGGAGCCGTTGCCGTCACCGAACGTGAAGACCAACAGCGACAAGAACGGTTACGTCAAACGGACTCGCGGCCCCTGGTCGTCGGAAGGATTTCGTGAACGAACCGGCGGTAATTGCGCGGCGCGAGACGGCGCTTTCCCAAGTTGATGCTGCGGAATAATCCGTCATCGCAAAGTCTCAGAGCTAAAGCCGAAGGGGTGGCTCTCAGACACCTCCATGCCGCCGTATTTGGCTTTCCAGTTGCAAAAGGTCGTTTCGGAAATCCCGTGCCTACGGCAAAGATCAGTCGCTTTCGCTCAGGCCTCCTGTTCCTTCAACACTGCAATGATCTGCTCTTCCGTAAATCGCTGCTTCTTCATAGGCAATTTCTCAATGGGCCGAACTCTAATCCATTCTGGAAGGTCGTCAGGGCTTGTATCTGTGCTTGAATTTGCGAGTCCGCTCGCTTTTCACTTTGCCGCGTTGCTCAACGAGCGCTAGCCAAAGTGTAGATTTCGTCACAGGCAGAGCCGAACTCGCCGGTTCGGTTGTCCGCACCGGCACCGCCATGCCGATGCGGACAAATACAGCCTGAGGCTGAACGGAAAGGTCCGGGTAAAGGTCGCGGAGGCGACCTTTACGGACCTCCCGCCGCGCTCAAGCCGCCCTTGCCGCCTTCACGAAGGCGGCGATCTTGTCGATATCCTTGCGGAAGCCGCCTTCCGGCAGCGGCTTGTTGGTGTGCGTCAGCGAATCCACCGCCCAGGGCTGCACGGCGGCGATTGCGGCCGCGACGTTGTCCGGGCCGAGACCGCCGGCAAGGATGACCGGCAGCTTGCTGCGCTTGACGATCTCGCGGCTCAGCGACCAGTCATGCGTGACGCCCGCCGCGCCGATGCCGCCGATATGGGCGGCGACGGAATCGAGGATGAAGAGGTCCGAATAGGGTTCGAAGGCTGCCGCATGGTCGAGCGCCTCCGGTCCCGTCATCGGAATGGCCTGCAGGATGCGCAGTTCCGGATAAATCGGCAGGAGTTTTTCCCGCAGCGTCTTCACCTGCTCCGGCGTCACCAGCGAGATATTGCCGCAAAGATGCAGCACGTCCGGCTGGACGGCCGCCACCATGTCGGCGATGGCCCCAAGGTCGCTTTCCACCGAGAGCGCAACGCGTTGCGCCTTGCCCTTGAGGGCATCGGCAATCTCGCGAGCCGTTGGAAAGTCGATCTCCCCCGGCAGCCCGCGATTGGACGGGGTCAGGCCGAGATAATCGACGCCGGCAGCGGCGGCGGCGAGAGCCTCGGAAACGGTCTGCATGGTGTAGATCTGGACTTTCACGGCACTACCTGTGTCTGAATACTAGATGGATTTCGGAAGGATGGCGTTGACCATCCGCTCTTCGGTGAGTTGCGCCCGCTCGGCATTGCGCGCGACCAGCGCCGAATAGAGCGCATCGATAAGGGCCATTTGCGCGATCTGCGCGGCCATCGGCTCGCTGCCCTGCTCGTGCGAGACGCTGACGAGCACGACATCGGCAAGGCGCGCCAGCGGCGAGGCACTGTTGCCGGTGATGCAGAGCGTCGCTGCCCCGCGCGACCTGGCCTCCTGCAGCACGAGAACGGGATCGCTGGTAATGCCCGAATAGGAGATGACCACAACGAGATCATCCGCTCCGGTCAGCGCCGAATGCATGATCTGAAGCTGGGAATCGACCGGCGCATCACAGCGCAACCCAAGACGGATGCAACGCTGGTAGAAGGCTTGAGCGACAATGCCCGACCCGCCGACGCCGCCGACAAGGATGTGCCGGGCGCCTGCAATCAGATCGAGCGCCTTGGCGAAAGTTCCCTCGTTCAGCACGCCCTGCGTATCGTTGATCGCTTGCGCCACGGCGCGGAACAGGCGGTTTGCGGCCTGGAGATCGCTTGCCTCCGGCTCGCTCGCCGTCTCGGTACGACCGCCGCGCGGCTCTTGCGCCAATGCGAGTTTGAGGTCGGTGAACCCCTCGAACCCGGCCGTGCGGCACATGCGCAAAACCGTCGTATCGCTGACGTCGGTCGCCTGGGCGATGGCCGACATGGAATGGCGGATCGTCGCCTCGACATTGTCGAGAACCCAAAGCGCAACGCGCCGTTCCGAATCCGACAGCTTCGGCAGGACGCTGCGCAACCGGCTGCTGGCCGGGCTTGCGGGAACGCGCGGATCGACATTCATGAACGGTTCTCTCGCTGGCGAACGCTTTCGCGAATGAAGCTAGCATGGCCATGTTGTGGTGTCACTATGGACATGCCATTTTTGATGTGGCATCACTACATCGAGCAGCCGGAGGCGCTGCGTAAGCTTTTCGGGGAGGAAATCGTGAAGCTGAAATGTCTTCTCATTGCAGGCGCATCCTTGATGCTGGCAACACTTCCAGCGACCGCTGGCGAGCTTACCTTCTGGCACGCCTATGCCGGGCAGCAGGACAAGGTCGATTTCATCAACTTCGCGCTGGATGCCTTCGCCAAGAAGCATCCCGACATCACGCTCGATGTCGTCGCCGCCGAACAGTCGGCCTATAAGACCAAGCTGAACACGGCGATGGCCTCCGGCAACCCACCCGACGTCTTCTACACCCTGCCCGGCGGCTTCCTGAACGCTTTCGTCAAGGGCGGCCAGATGTACGCGCTCGACCAGGACCTCGCCAAGGACGGCTGGCGCGAAAGCTTCCTGGAAAGCGCAATCGCGCAGACGAGCAAGGACGGCCACACCTATGCCGTGCCTGTCGACGTCGACTCCGTCGTCTTCTGGTACGACAAGGCGCTGTTTGCCGAAAAGGGCTGGACGGTTCCCAAGACCTATGACGAGCTGATGGCGCTCGCCGAGAAGATCAAGGCCGACGGCATCGTGCCCTTCGCGCTCGGCAACAAGGATTCCTGGCCGGCGACCTTCTGGTTCCAGTACATGGAAATGCGCCTAAAGGGTTCCGGCGTCGTCGCCGCCTTCGTCAATGGCGACGCCAATGCCACGCTCGGCCCGGAAGGCGAAAAAGCCTTCGAAAAAGTCGCCGAGATTGCCAAGAACGAATATTTCCCGACCGGCTTCAACGGCATGAGCGACCAGGAAGCCAACATGCTCTTCCTGAACGGCCAGGCCGCAATCCTGCTCAACGGCACCTGGCAGATCGGCGCTTCGGCCGATGCACCCGAGGGCTTCGAGCTCGGCACCTTCGCCTTCCCGACCGTCGAAGGCGGTGCGGGCGACCAGACCGACGTGCTGGCGGGCGTCGCCGCCTCCTTCGGCATTTCGGAAAAGGCCGAGAACAAGGCCGATGCGGTCACGCTCCTGAAGTTCCTCTCCTCGCCCGAGGTGATGACCAAATATGTCGAGCTGCGCAAGACGATGGTGACCGTGAAGGGCGCCACGACGGAAGCGGCCGCCGGCCCCGTCCTCTACGGCATCAGCAACGACCTGATGAATGCCGCCGGCCATCTCGATTCCTTCTATGACACGGCCATGCCCCCGGCTGCGACCAACACCTATTACACTGCGCTCCAGGGCGCGCTGGATGGGTCCGTGACGCCAGCCGACGCTGCCAAGCGTCTCGAAGGCGCGCTGAAGGAAAACAAATAGCCTCCCAAGGTTGCAGCCGCCGGACTTCCGGCGGCTGCGCACATCTCCAGACGCCGGCGGGATCATGAGCACGGACATCGGTCTAGCGAAAAGACACAATCGGGCGACGCTCCTCTTCCTGGCGCCGGCCCTGATCTTCGTCTTCGCCTTCGTCGCCTATCCTGTCGTCTATGCCGGCTGGCTGTCGATGTTCGAATGGGACGGCGCATCCGCCCCGATCTTCGTCGGCGCTGGCAACTTCCTGAAACTTGCCGCCGACCCGGTTTTCTGGGCCTCGCTTGGCCGCAACCTGCTCGTCGCGCTCTCCGCCATCGTCTTCCAGGTTTTCCTAGCGCTCGCCATTGCCTATTGCCTGGTGCGCATCGTGCCGGCCTTCAGCCGCATCTTCCTGTTCTTCTATCTCGTGCCTGTCATGGTCAGCGAGATCTGCATCGGCCTGCTCTGGCGCTTCATGTACAACCCCTATTTCGGGCTGGTGAACGCCGCGCTGAAAGCCGTCGGCCTCGACAGCCTCAAGCGCGGCTGGCTCGGCGAATCCGAAACCGCCTTTCTCGCCGTCGTCGTGGTGATGAGTTTCACCTATCTCGGCCTCTACGTGCTGCTCTTCACCGCCGCCGTGCGCAGCGTACCGGAAAGCGTCTATGAGGCGGCCGAACTCGACGGCGCCGGCGATATCAGAAAATTCTTCTCTATCACCGTGCCGATGGTGTGGGATGCCGTGCGTGCCAATTCGCTGCTCGCGATCATCGGCTCGCTGAAAACCTTCTCTCTGGTCTTCGTACTGACCAATGGCGGACCGAGCCACGCCAGCGAGGTCGTCTCCACCTACCTCTACAAAATGGGCTTCGGCAGCTTCCAGATGGGTTACGCCGCCACCATCGGCTTCGTGCAGATGGTGCTGACGGCACTCGCCGCCTGGGTCGTCTTCCGCTTCCTGCGCCGCAAGGGGGATGCATGAACGCCGTCCGCCGCTGGAACCGCACGAGCACGGTCGTGCTCGCCCTCCTCACGCTGCATGTGCTGATGGTGATCTTCCCCTTCGTCTGGA
Organism: Shinella sp. M27; assembly: GCF_049199905.1. NCBI lineage: Bacteria > Pseudomonadati > Pseudomonadota > Alphaproteobacteria > Hyphomicrobiales > Rhizobiaceae > Shinella > Shinella sp. M27. The sequence continues at coordinate 37,855 of NZ_JBLZPK010000048.1, read as the reverse complement.
TGATCTACAGCACCTTCAAGACCAACAAGGAATTCATGCGGTCCGTCTGGTCCTTCCCGACGAGCCTGAATTTCGACGCCTATGTCGGCGCCTGGAGCGGCGGGGCGCTCGGCGGCTATGCAGTCAATTCGCTGATCATCATGGCCGGCGCGACCATCATCACGGTGCTGGTCTCGACGCTCGCCGGCTATGCGCTCGCCGTCTATCGCCCGCGCTGGATGCCGGCGGTGGAACTGTCGCTGACGGCAGCGATGGCCATTCCCGCCTATGTCGCGCTGGTGCCGCTCGTCGTGATGCTGCGCACCGCCGGCCTTCTCGACACCCATCTCGGCGTCATCCTGCCGACCGCCGCCTTCAACGTGCCCGTATCGATCTTCATCATGCAGGCCTTCTTCAACACGCTGCCGCGCGAACTCTTCGATGCCGGCCGTGTCGACGGCGCCTCGGAATGGATGATCTTCCGCACCATCGCCCTGCCGATCGCCCGGCCCGCCATGTTCACCGCCGGCATCGTCAACATGATCTGGGTGTGGAACGACTTCCTCTTCCCCGTCGTCTTCATCAACAATCCCGCCCGCAAGACGTTGCCGGTCGGCCTCACCGATTTCGTCGGCGAGCATGTGACCAACTATCCGGTCATGCTCGCGGCGATCCTGATGGCGGCCATCGCGCCCCTCATCCTCTTCGTCTTTTTCGAACGCCAGATCACGGCCGCGCTCATCGGCGGCGCCGTGAAGGAATGATCTTTCCAGGAGAAATGCCTATGTCCGACACCCCTTCCAAAGCCCTCGAATTCGCCAGCCGCGCCGTTTTCTACGAGCCGGAAGAGCATTCCCAGTCGATCAGCTACCCGATCTACATGTCGGCGAACTTCCAGTATGGCGGCGATATCTACGACCAGATCGTCGCCGGCGCGCGCAAGGAAGTGAACATCTACTCGCGCTGCGGCAACCCGACGGAATACAAGCTCGAGGAGCACATCGCGCAGCTGACCGGCGGCACCGGCTGCCTTGCCACCGCTTCCGGCATGGCCGCCATCTCGCATGCTCTCTTTGGCATCATGAAGGCCGGCGACCATATCGTCGCCGACCTCACCACCTATTCCTCGACCCATGAGTTCTTCGACCACCGCGCCCAGGACTTCGGCCTCAAGGTCAGCCTCGTCGATTGCACCGACGTGCGCGCCGTCGAAAACGCCTTCACGCCCGAGACGAAGGTCCTCTACGTAGAGGCCATCGCCAATCCGACGATGAAGGTGCCGCCGCTGAGGAAGCTCGTCGAAATCGCCCATGCGCGCGGTATCGTCGTTATCTGCGACAACACCTTCGCCTCCCCCGCCGTCTGCCGCCCGCATGATTTCGGCGTCGATGTCGTAGTGGAAAGCGCCACAAAATTCATCGGCGGTCATAACGATGCAGTCGGCGGCGTCATCACGCTGAAATCCGATATCCTGCCGAAGGACTGGCTGGAGGACGTGCGCTGGAACACGTTGAACAAGCTCGGCGCGCCGCTCTCGCCCTTCAATGCCTGGCTCCTGCTGCGCGGTGCGCAGACGCTGGCGCTGCGCCTCGAAAAGCAGTGCGCCAATGCACTGGCGCTCGCCAAGCACCTTGAAGCCCATCCGGCCGTGAAGCGTGTGTTCTATCCCGGCCTGCTCTCGCACCCGAACTACGCCTCGGCTTCCGAACAGCTGATCGGTGGCGGCGCCATGCTGTCCTTCCAGGTCGATGACGAGGCCTGCGGCGTGCGCCTGCTCAAGCGCCTGCAGCTCTGCTGCTTCGCCGCCAGCCTCGGGGGCCTTCGCACCACCACGCAGGTGCCCGCCACCATGGCCTTCCTCGACATTCCGAGCCAGGAACGCGAGGCGATGGGCGTCGTCGACGGCCTCGTGCGCTTCTCGGTCGGTATCGAGCATATCAACGACATCATCGCCGACGTTGACCGGGCCATCGCCCTCATGCACGTCGATCTCTGAGGCGGAGCATATGGCCGTCATTGTCCTTCTCGGCGATATCAACATCGATCTCGTGCTCGCCATCCCCGCCTATCCCGGCGAGGGTGGTGAGGCGATCGCCACGGCCCAGACTGCGATGATCGGGGGCTCTGCGACGAACACGGCCATCGCGCTCGCCAAGGCCGGGCACGACTGCCGGCTGATCGGCCGCGTAGGCACAGATTCCTGGGGGCGCGAAGCGCTGTCCGAGCTTGCCGCCACCGGCATCTCCACCCGCTGGATCGGCCGCGACGACCGGGAGCCCACCCAGATCAACGTCATTACCGTCAGCCCCGCCGGCGAGCGCACGATGTTCGCCTATCGCGGCGCCAATGCGCGCCTGTCGGTTGCCGATGTCGACCCGGCAGCCTTCGCGGGCGCGGCCCTGTTCCACCTTTCCGGCTACGCCCTGCTCCAGCCGCGCCAGGCGGAAGCCGCCCTCACCGCCATTGACCTCGCCGTCGATGCCGAGATCCCCGTGACCCTCGACATTCCCGGTGGCGTGGTGTCAGGTATAGCCGAACAGGTGAAATCCCTGATGCCAAAGATCGACACCATCTTACTCGACGGCAGCGACCTCCCCCACCTCCTCGCGCAGCCTCAGGACACGGCACAGAAAACACTTCTCGCCATGCTGCTGGAAGGCGGCGTCAAGCGCGTCGCCATCAAGGGGTCCGGCACCGCTTCCCTACTCTATCAAGCTGGTGGAATGGACAGCGCCCCGTGGTTTGCGGTCCAGGTGGTCGATACAATCGGTGCTGGCGATGCCTTCGCCGCCGGCCATATCCACGGCCGCGTCACCGGGCTTTCCGGCCCGGATTGCTGCCGTCTTGCAAATGCCTATGGCGCCATAGCGGTAACAGGTAAGGGTGCCGGGCCAGCAATGCCGGCTCTAGACGCAGTCCTCGCCTTTTTGGAAAGATCATAAGAACGGTCTGGTCATACCTTGAGCCACCTTACCGTCAATCTCTCTCTGACGGTGCCGCCAGCTATGGCGAAACAGCATGGCCCGCCCTAGTTTCTCTGCAGATTGCGCAAAGCCAATACTCATCAAGTGTCGATGAATCAAATCTCACATATACATAGGAATCCTACGTATATCGCTTTACGGGAAAGCCGAATCAGCCGAACTCCATCGACCATCGTATCCTGGAAGGAATATCCCGGGTCGCAGCAATCTCGCGCGCCGATGAATGGGCCAATGCTAACGAGCTCGGCTTGAACCCGACACAACTTTCAATCCTCGCTCTCCTTGAGGGCCGCAAGGACGGGCTAGGTGTCAAAGATATCGAGACCCATCTCGGCGTGTCGCAACCATCCGCCACGGATTCCATCAATGCCCTGGAAAAGAAGGGGCATGTGGAAAAGCGGACGGGACCGACGGACGCTCGGTCCGTGTTCATCTTTACGACAATGGCCTTGCCGCACTCGGAGCGGGTGCACCAAGCGATCTCACCGGCCAGGCGGTGGCGTCGCTTGCATAAGCAGAGCAGCAGCAATTACTGGTGACCCTCGTCAAGATGATCCGCCATCTTCAGGAGAAGAACGCCGTTCCGGTTCAGCGGATGTGCGTCACCTGTCGATATTTCGACCCCTTCGTCCATAGAGGCAAAGGGCGCCCCTATCATTGTCATTTCGTGGATGCGTCTTTCTACCGGCAGGAGTTTCGCGTCGATTGCCGCGACCATGAACAAGCCGATCCCGCTTTCCGGGCTGGCGCCTGGGAAGCTTTCCAGATGGGATATCCAACCCTCTAGGCAAAGACCAGAAAGGAAATCACATGCTCAGATCCATATTGACCGCGCGCGCTTCGCCGCCGGAACCGCCTTGCTGTGCAATACGACAGCGAGCGCCCATTCGGTGAAGGCCGAACCGAGCCAGGCCGCTCAGGCTTCACTCGACATCATCGAGACGAAGATCATCAAAAAGGGCGGCACCGCGACCTTCAGCACGCGTTCCCGGCGAAGCAGGCAAGCACAGTCCGATGCTACGTGTGAATTCGAAGGCTCCAGCGTCTATGCCTATGTCTGGCCGACCAGCCTCGACAGCAGCAATGTCGACTTCTACCAGAAACAGGGCATCGTCGCGCTCGCTGTGATCCTCCATCCCGATTTCGACGATGCGGCCAACAGCGGCCGGAACTGGCACAAATGGCATCCGCACTGGGTTGTGCCGCAGTCAACACGCCGAAACCATTGACGCTTTCCGGATTGCGCGGCCGGCCGGTCTTCCTTCACAGCTTTCAGTTGCCATGCCCCGGATGGGTGTCGGAGGCCATTCCGCAAATCAGGCGCATCGAGCATGTTTTTGGCCACACAGACCTGCAGATCATCGGCCTTCACACTGTCTTCGAACATTCATGCGGCCATGGCGCCGGTAAACCTCAAGGCCTTCCTGTACGAATACCGCATTACCACAACCATCGCAGTCGATAAGGGCCGACGAGACTCGGGTATTCCCGTGACTATGCGGGCGGTTCGCGATGCGCGACACACCATCCTCCGTGCTGATCGGCCGAGATGGTATGCTGCTCCGTCGCGCGTTAGGCGTCGAGGACGATCTTGCGTTTGGGGCGCGGCTGGCCATGCCCTTGCCCGCTCCGGTTCCTGAGCACATCGGCAGCCGCCAAACTTCAGATGACGGCAATTGTGCCGACGGCCGATGCAAAACGCCGGGAGGTAAAAGCTGACATTCTCCAATCCGGGAGCCGTTAAGCATTTGGGCCATAATACTTTCGATCTCGAAACGCATGGCGTGCCGCGAACGAAAAACGCCTTAGACCTCGGTGCTGGCAGACAGCACCGAGCCGAGCAATCCAGGAAAACGCGCCTCCAGATCGTCTTGCCGGAGGCTGAGGCGGCGACCGCGCCCCAAGGCCTCGTTGCGGATGACACCCGCCTCGCGGAGCACCTTCATCAGGTGCGATTTCGTCGATTTCGGCATTGAGGGATCGGAGAGATGGCATTGCGCCATTTCCATCGGGCCGTCGGCGAGCTGGCGGACGATCGCGAGGCGCTCTGGGTCGCTCAGCGCAAAAAGCACTTCGGTCAGTTGCATATCCGACCGGGCAGGATGGGGGAGTTCCGTGATCTCAGATGCCATGGTTCGATTTTAATTGAACCGTTACAAAAATGATAGTAGAGATCGGTTCGAAATTATTCGAACAATCAAGTGTATCGTGACTGATATGACGTTCGCCGTACCGCTCCGCAATTCTGCCGGCCTCCGCATCACGCTTGCCGGCATGGCCGTCATGATGGCCGGCGCCAGCGCGCCCTCGCCTTTCTATCCCGCGCTTCAGCAGGAGATCGGCTTTTCGGCCGCGACGCTGACCGGGATCTTTGCCGTTTATACGGTAGCACTGCTGATGTCGCTGCTCGTCACGGGATCGCTGTCGGACCACGTTGGTCGGCGACCGGTGATTTCGGGAGGGTTTGCCCTGATGGCACTGAGCCTGCTGCTCTTTTGGCAGGCCGGCGACGTAGCGGGATTGATCGTCGCGCGTGCACTGCAAGGCATCGCGGCCGGATTGCTCCTCTCTGCACTGTCGGCGACAGTGGTGGATCTCGAGCCAAAGAACAAGCCGGGAAGTGCCTCGGTATGGAATTCCGTTATTCCTCTGGGCGGGCTTGCCGTTGGTGCACTCTTGGCGGGCATCTTGATGGACGTGACGAATAGAGCGGAAGCGGATGTATTCGGCACGCTGGTCGCCGCCTATGCGCTGTTTGCCGTCGTGATCTGGCTCATCCCTGAAACCGCACCGCGACATTACGGTGTGTGGGCCTCGCTTCGTCCACGGATCGGCGTGCCGGCAACGGCTGCCAAAGCTTTTTGGCGCAGCGCACCGGCAGTTATCGCCGGCTGGGCGACGGGTGGTCTGTACCTATCGCTCGGGGCACCGATCGTCCGGCATGTCTTCGGCGCGGAGGATCATGTAACCCAGGCCGGCGTGATCGTCCTGCTCTGTGCAGCCGGCGCCGTCGCCTGCTATATTGCGCGGAGCCGGTCCTCGCGACAGGTCACGCTTTACGGAACATCCGCACTTGCCATCGGCACCGCGCTGACGCTTGCCGCAATCGCCTGGTCATCGCTGCCCGCCTATCTTGCTGCACTTACGATCGCCGGAACAGGTTTTGGAACCTGCTTTTATGGCGTGCTGCGTTCGATCGTTCCAGTGGTTCGCCCGGACGAGCGCGGAGAACTCTTTGCCGCACTGTTTACATTGAGCTATCTCGCCTTCGGTCTGCCCACGCTATTGGCCGGCATATGCGTCGGCGCCTTCGGCCTGACGGCAACAACACTTGGCTATGGCGCCGTGATCGTTGTGTTTTCGACATTGGCGGGCTTGCTACGGAAATTCGGGACAGGGGATTGAGCGGCCAAGCCGGCCGTGACCGAAAATCTCGTCCTTTAATACCAGCCAGCCGAACGAGCATGCATGGGCCACCGTCGATGATCGCGAAACCTCATATCAAGGTGGATTTCGTGCGCGTCGGCACGCCAAAAATCACGGCCGATGCATCGCACCCGTAGCCTGCCCTTTTAACGGTTCCTTGAAATCAAATAGGATTTGGCGATCTCGTGCAGTCGGGCGTTCCCGAATTTCTCCCCATGACCGCCGTGAACCACATCGACTTCAAGCTTCGACAAGCGCGTCATGGTGACTTTGTAGGCCTCGATGTTGCATCCCGGCAAATCATCCACAAGCCCTCCCTGGTATATGGCGTCCCCACTGAAGAACTCCCCCGTCCTCTGATCGAGCAGTCCGATGGAACCGGGAGAATGTCCGGGAAGATGCAGGACCGTGTAACAGGCGTCGCCGATATCGATGACGTCGTTCTCCTCCAGGATCCTTGTCAGTGGCGCCGGTAAAATCTCGTAGGTTTCAGGCGTCACGCCCGTGGGATCTGCCGCGTTCACGGCGTCCGGTTGCGTGCGAAAATAGTCGGCGAGCGTGCTTGCATCCGGCATGCGCGCAAAAGCCTCGGCTTCGGCCGCGTGGCCCAGCCGGGTCTCGAATTCGTGGAACGAGCCGACGTGATCGACGTGAACGTGGGTCGCCACCGCAAACACGGGCTTGCCTGAAGGGATATGCAACTCGTTTCTGAGGTTGGCGAGGCCCATGCCGAAATCGATGACGAGGTCGGCATCCTTGCCAACAACGTGGAACATGTTGGCCTGGAAAAATTTATGGACATGCGGCTCGCAGATCCGGGTGAGCCGGTCCGAGATCACGTCCTTTGAAAACCAATTCGTGTTGGTCAAGATGGTCTCTCTCAATGCAGCAGCTTGCCGAGGAAGCGCTTCGTGCGCTCGTGCGTCGGGGCAGAAAACAGGATACCGGGCTTGTTGCGCTCGATGATCTGGCCGCCATCCATGAAGACCACTTCACTGGCAACTTCCCGCGCGAAATTCATCTCGTGTGTGACGCAGACCATCGTCATGCCATCTGCGGCGAGCGAGATCATCGTGTCCAGCACCTCCTTGACCATTTCGGGATCAAGCGCCGAGGTCGGCTCGTCGAACAGCATGATGCTGGGGTTCATGCAAAGCGCACGTGCGATGGCGACGCGCTGCTGCTGGCCGCCGGAAAGCTGACCCGGATACTTGTCGGCCTTTTCCGGAATATGCACGCGTTCGAGATATCTCATGGCGATCTCGACGGCCTGCTTCTTCGGCAGCTTGCGCACCCAGCGCTGAGCGACCGTGCAGTTTTCCAGAACCGTCAGGTGCGGGAACAGATTGAAGTGCTGAAACACCATGCCCACGTCGCTTCGCACACGATCGATACGCTTGAGCTGGTTGGTGAGCTCGACACCGTTGACGATAATTGAACCTTCCTGGTGCACCTCCAGACGGTTCATGCAGCGGATCAGTGTCGATTTGCCCGAGCCCGACGGACCGCAGATGACGATGCGCTCGCCCTTGTTCACGGTCAGATCGATGCCCTTGAGGACCTGGAAGGCGCCGTACCATTTGTTGACGCCGGCAACCTGAATTGCGGTTTGCGTGTTCATATCCAACCCGTGGGTTTGCGGCGATCAGCGATAGCCGCGCGAAAGCACATGTTCGATGCGGTTCTGGGCGAGCGTCAGCACCGAGACGATGACGAGGTAGTAGACGAGAGCCGCGCCGTACCATTCGAGGAAGCGGAAGCTGGTGGCGATCGCAAACTGCGAGACGGTCATCAGTTCTTTCAGCGAGATTACGGTGGCAAGCGATGTTGTCTTCAACAGCGAGATGAACTCGTTCATCAGCGCGGGAACCGCGATCCTGAGCGCTTGCGGCATGGTGATGACCAGAAAGATCTGCCAGCGGTGCATGCCGAGCGCTGCCGCGCCCTCCCGCTGCCCATGTCCCACGGCGGCAAAGGCACTGCGCAGGATTTCCGCCAGATAGGCGATCTGTATCAGCGAAAGCGCCAGAAAGGCCGCGAAGAACGGCGTGAACCAGCCGGCCCGGAAGATTTCGGAGATCTGCGGCAAGCCATTCCACACGAACAACAGCACCAGGAGTGCGGGTGAGCCGCGAAACAGCCAGATATAGAGCGTCGCCAGCCATCGGGCGGAGCGGCGCGGTGAGCCAGCCATGGAGCCAAGCCCCATGCCGAGCACGAGGGACACGGCCATGACGCAGAGGGAGAGGCCGATCGTCAGAAGTGCCCCCTTGAAAAGGGGGGCACTGAAGATCGCCTGCAGGAAGAGATCGAGCTGGAACAACGGAAACCGCCTATCGTCAGTTTACGTCGTGGGAAACGTCGGTCGAGGTCTCCGGCAGATTCCACTTTTGGAGGAATGCCTTCATCTCGCCGCTTGCCTGCAAGGCCTCGATCGCGTCCTTCAGCATCTGCCGGTCGCCATCGCTTTTGCGCAGATAGATGCCGTAGTTTTCGCTTTCTTCGTAGGTATAGGGGATGGCCAGCCGGCCCGGCACCTGAAGCATGCGATAGGCTGCGGTCGTGTCCTGCGTAATCGTCGCGGTCGCGCGGCCGACCAGGATCTGCTCGATGACGCCGGACGCGGACGGGTAGGTCTGCGCCTGGATCGGTGCCTTGCCGGCAGCTTCCAGCTCGGCATTGAGATCGGCGACCGTCTTCTCATAGGTGGTGCCGGCTTCGATCGCCATGACCTTGCCGCTGACATCGCCTGGGACTTTCGTCTCCGTGTCACTCGCCGCAGTGACCAGCACGACGTGGGAGCCGAAATACGGGATGCCGTCATACTTTTCGAGGCGGGCCGGCGTGATCATGATGCCGCTCGCAACAAGATCGCAGCGCTTGGAATCGAGCGACGGAAGCAGCCCCTTGAAGTCGCCGACGACATATTCCGCCTTGGCACCCCAACGCTTGGCGATCGCGTCCATGACGTCGATCTCGAAGCCCACGAGATCCTTGTCACCCGGATTTTCATAGTATTCCATCGGCGGGAATTCGCCGCTGGTGCAGACTTTCAAGACGCCGCCCGATACGAAATCTGGCTTCTGGTCGGAGGAAAAAGCCGTGCCTTCACCGAGCATGACGGCAAGCACGGTGCCTGCCAGAAGAGAGGTTTTCGTTCCCAGTGTTATTTTCATCATGGTCGTGTTCCCTTGTTTGGCTTCTTGAATTTGCGAAGTCGTATACGAAGGTCTTTCGCAGACAAGCTAAATGTTTTCGCCGCAAAGACGCAGGAAAACTAAACAATCTGGCTATCCGACCGCGTTCAGGATCTGGCCGTATGTCTCAGTATCAAAGGCCGGAAGGATGAGCGGCTCGACATGGCCATCGCGGCGCGCCGTTAGCACGTATTGCATCATCGCTTCATTACTCGGCATTTCGAAAACCTGCATGAAATCATAGGTTCCGAGCAGGGCGTAGAAGGCGATCGACCGCCCGCCGAGCGCTGCGACGCGATCCTCGCTGACCTTCCGGCGCTTCGCACTATCGGTCAGTTCGGCAAGCCCCTTTTGCGTCAGGCGCATCAGTGAAACGTATTTCTGCGTCTCGCTCATGCCTTTGAACTTCCCAGCTTTTTCAGGCCTTCAAGCACCGCTGCGGCATTCGTCAGCGCGCCAAAAATGCCGTTCTCGACCGTGACCATGTGCAGGGCAGCCTCATGGGCATATTGATCGCCACTGGCGCAGGCGTCGGAGATCGTCAGGCACTGGAAATTGCGGTCGCAGGCTTCCCGCAGCGTCGTGTGAACGCAGACGTCGGTGGTGCAGCCGGAAAACAACAGATGCGTGATGCCCTGCGCGCGTAAAACATGTTCGAAATCGGTGTAGGTGAAGGCGCTGTTGCAGGTCTTGTCGACGATGATGTCCTGCGGGCGCACATCGAGTTCTGGAACGATCTGGAAACCGGGGCTGGAGCGCAGCAGCGCGGTCGTTCCTTCAAGGCCGGAGCGCTTTCGCCGCCATTTTTCGTAAGGGGTCATATCCGCGAGGTCTTCGCGGTAGCCCTGCCGCGTGTGAATGATCAGGATGCCCGCCTCGCGGCAGGCCGCGATGAGCTGGTTTACCGCGGGAAGGATCGCGCGAAGCGGTGCGGGATCATAACCCTGCTTAGCGAAATAACCTGTCGTGGAAAGGAAGTCCTCCTGCAGGTCGATAACGATAAGCGCCGTTTTGCGGGCATCGAGATTGCCATCATAGGGGTAGTGGAATGGTTTTGCCGAGATCATGAACAAGCTCCTCTTTGTCGATGAGATAGCACCCTTAACAGTTTGAAAAAATCAATTTAAAATCACCGATATCGTTCTATAATACTAAACGATCAGTTGGATATCCGGATGAGCCGCCTCCCGCCCTACCTGCAATATCTGCCCGCTTTCGAAGCGACTGCGCGCCTCGGCGGCGTGCGGCAAGCGGCGGAAGAGTTGAACCTCAGTCCGAGCGCGATTTCGTTGCAACTCAAAAAGCTGAGCGACGCGACGGGCATCGCCCTGTTTCGGAAGTCAGGCCGGAATGTCGCCCTCACCCACGCGGGCAGGGATTTCTCCCAGACCGTCGCCATATCCCTTGGTCAGCTCGATACGGCGACGCGGGCATCGCGGAAACTAACCTCCGGCGACCAGCCCGCATCACTGTCGGTTTCCGTACCGACCGCACTCGGGATCGCCTGGCTGACGGCGGCCATCGTCGATTTCGCCCAGTCGCATGGCATTTCTAACCTCACCATCAATGAGGCGATCACCGCCACGGACGTGGATTGGGCGGACAACGACATGGCGATCGTCTATGACAACCCGCCGTTTACGGGAAAATACTGGCGCTTGCTCAGTGAGGTCCGGCTCTGTGCCGTGTGTTCGCCGACCTTGTTTCCGCGGCTCGACC
>NZ_JBLZPK010000048.1:20216-26274 GCF_049199905.1 Shinella sp. M27 | reverse complement strand
ATATTACATCGTCTGTCCGGTCGATCGCGCGAACGACCCCGTCCTGCGCGCCTTGGCCGATCGTATCGTCGAGCAGTTGCGGCCGGGGCGGGACCAGAATGCCTGATCCGGTAAACATCAACTGAGGAAAGAAACCGATGGCGCTGCCACCCCTTCATGCATTTCGCGTCTTCGAAAGCGTCGCGCGACTCGGCAATGTCGGTGCGGCGGCAGCGGAGCTGCATGTGACGCCAGGCGCCGTCAGTCAGCAGATCCGCGCACTCCAGGTATCGCTTGGCGTCGACCTCTTTCAAAAGCGCGGCCGGCAACTGGCGCTGACCCCGAGCGGAAGCCAGCTCCAGCGCTCGGTGGCAAGTGCGATGGACGCGATCCAGACCGGTGTGCGCCAACTCTCGGCGCATAAACATGGCGCGGCAAAGCAGGCGCTCACCATCTCCATCCCGCAGGTGCACGGCGTCGCCTGGCTCGCGACTCGGCTTTTCACCTTCATGGCGGAAAGCCCGAATTTTCAGTTGAAGGTCCTTACCTCCAGCCATTTTCACGGCGTCGACTGGCGCAAGACGGATGTCGCGATCGTCTACGGCATGCCGCCATGGCCGGGCTTCTGGTGGCGCCTGCTGCATGGCATCCACATGACGCCGGTTTGCAGCCCACAGCTCCTGCGCGGGCCGAACGCCATCCGTCAGCCTTCAGACCTCGCCTATCACAGGCTTCTGCATGAGGATGACGGCTCGCAGTGGCGGCGTTGGCAGGCTGAAGCAGGCATTCCCTACGCGGGTGAGTCCGACGTACATTTCGACGACTTCGGCATCGTGCTTCAGGCCGCCAGAGATGGCTTTGGCGTGGCGCTGAGCGACGAGGTCGTGTCCGCGCGCGATCTCGACGAAGGCCGGCTGGTGCAGCCGCTGCACCTAAGTGTGCCGGCCCTTCACAACTACTATTGCATCTGCCCAGATGCGAAACGAGAAACCACCGAGGTCAGCTCCTTCATCAACTGGCTCATCGAAGAAGCGGCGTCACCCCCAGGTTCGCAGGTCGATCCTTAAACACAGCGTGATAGGCCCCGATAGCTCCATTACGCGACCGCCTGTGCACCCGTGATCTCCACCAGTGATCCGCACATGCGGCTTCGTCGGATGCGAGAAAGGCGACCAGAGCGGCGACCTCCTCGGGCTTGCCGATACGGCCGAAGCGAACAAATTTGTCGAGATCGGCGATGCGGCGACCGAAGTGCTTCACCTCGGCCTCCAGCATGGGCGTGTGGATTTCGCCGGGGCAGATGGCCTTTACACGGATCTTGTCCGGCGCATAGTCGCGAGCGAAGTTCTGCGTGAAGCTCGCCACGGCCGCCTTTGTGACGTTGTAGGCGATATGGTTCAGCGCCGGGCGGAGACCCCATTGTGAGGCCGTATTGACGATGGGACCGCCGCCAGCCGCAATCCATATGCGGCAACGCCGCCTGGCAGAGATGGAACATCGCATCGAGATTGACTGCGAAACTTAGCCGCCAGTCCTCCGGCATCGGCGTCAGCGACAGGAGATTGCCGCGGCGGTTAATGCCGGGATTGTTGCAGAGCACGTGGATATGCCCCTCCGTGGCGATGAAATTCTCGATAATCGACCGGCAGTCTTCGGCGGTCGCGATATTGCCGGCGTTTCTCTGCTTCAGAGCAAGCAGGATAACTACTCCGTCCTCGACGGCGACAAATTGGCATCCAATGGCGACAACGCCTAGTCGCCGCCGATGGCGCGCGCATCCGGGGCATCGAATCCGACCTGTCGGGCGAGATCCTGCCGGATTGGCAGGTGCCGGCGAGCTACGCCTGCGTAAGCCCGCATATTCCCGACGGTTTCGACCTCAATGTCGGCTTGCCGCGGCACACCGCAAAGCTCTTCACCGCCTACCGCCTGCCGGGCGGCTGGGGAAAGCTGACGATCGGTGGTGAGAACATGCGTAAGTCGTTCGGTGCCTTTACCGCCATTCCCGGTCTTTCGCTTACCATCGAACCGGGTACGCTCGTCAACTTGCTCGGTCCGTCGGCTGCGGAAAGACGCGACCCTCGGAATGCTCGCCGGCCTCGAAAATCCGAGTGCTGGAAAAATCCTCATCGGCGGCAAGGACGTCACCATGCTTCCGGCCAATGAGCGCGATGTCTCGATGGTCTTCCAATCCTACGCATTGTTCCCTCATATGAATGCGCGCGACAAAGTCGCCTATGGCCTCGAATCGTCGGGGCTCTCCAGAAAAGAGGCGCTCGTCGGTCTCGCCGGCATGGGTCATCACCTGCTGGCTGAACTGTCCGGTGGCCAGCAGCAGCGCGTCGCCGTCGCCCGCGCGCTGGTTCTGGAGCCGCAGGTGCTGCTGCTCGACGAGCCCCTGTCGAAACTCGACGCCCGCCTGCTTCGAAAGGTACGCACGGACATTCGCGAATTGCAGCAACGCCTCGGCTTCAGCGCCGTCTATGTCACGCATGATCAGGACGAGGCGCTCGTCGTCTCCGACGGTATCATCGTCATGAAGGATGGCAGGTCGCCCAGCCCGGTGCGCCACGCGACCTCTACGAGGCCCCGGCTTCCGCCTTCATCGCCGATTTCATAGGCGAGGCAAATGTCATCGCCTGCTAGGTTGAGCATAGGCGGGCAGCAGGCGACGATCCGCATCGGCGCTCTGGAGCATAGGGGTCCGGCGGGTCGGGCTAGGAAATCATCGAGACGCAACCCATGATCCTTGCACATTCGACCTCACCCGAAAGTGCCCTCGACACCCGCTTTGCATTGGCACGCGCCATTGTGCACAAGGCCGGTGCGATGGCGTTCGACTATTTCAACCGACGGTACGAGCTGATCATCGAAACAAAGCGCGATATCCAGGATGTCGTCTCGATTGCCGACCGCAATGTGGAAAGCTGATCGGTAAACGTGTCGCAGCGCTTTTCTCGGAGGATGGCTTTCTCGGCGAGGAGTTCGGCCATACGGCCGGCACATCCGGCTATACTATCCCTGGATCGTCGATCCCATCGATGGTGCGGCACCCTTCGTCAACGGCACGCCGAACTGGTGCGTCTCGATCGCCGTGCGGCATGTTGGCGAACCCATCGCCGGCGTCATCGGCGCGCCCTGCCACAACGAAATCTACGCCGCCGCCGGTAAGGGCATGAAATTGAACGGCAAGACGCTGACGGTCGATCCGTCGCGCACGATCCGAAACGCGCTGACGGGCATCGGCACCAATTCCTATGCGACACCGGATTTCGTTGCCGGCATCGTCGGGCGGCTCTTGGCGGAGGGCGGCAATTTTATTCGCAATGGTTCCGGCGCGCTGATGCTCGGCTATGTGGCGGCGGGTCGGCTCGTCGGTTACTTACGAACCCTACATGCATGCTTGGGATACCTGGCGGGCTATTGCGTCGTGAAGGAGGCCAGTGGATTGCACCATTCTTCCCGACGCAGAGTGAGAACCTCACCAAGGGTGCGCCGGTCGTCGCGGCCGGACCGGGCGCTCTACGGATATGGAAAAGCTCGCGGGCTTTGTGTGACGGCAGCATCGGTGACCTGCAACGTCAACGTGCCCCCCGTTCGGGCTGATCTATACACCCATGGCGCAAGCCCGCTTGAAGCCTCGCTATCGTGGGCTCAGAGCTTTGCCTTCGTCGAACGTGGCGTAGACAGGAGGATGCTTGTCTCGCTTCCGGTTATCCCAGGAACCAGGCGGATCTTTCGCAGGACGGCATCGAACTCGGTCAGACTTGAGGCGCTGAGTTCCACCAGTAGGTCCCAGCGGCCGTTGGTGGTATGGATTTGCGAAATCTCCGGAAAGCCGCCCAATGTGCGGATTACGCGATCGGTCACGTGACCCTCGATCTCGATCATCATCACCCCACGCACGACATCTTCGAGAGCATCGGCGCGCAGCATCACGGTGTAGCCGAGGATGGTTCCATCCTGCTCCATTCTTTCGATGCGCGCGCGGACCGTTGCGCGTGACGTACCGATTTCAATTGCAAGATCCGATACGCTGCGGCGTCCGTTGCCGCGCAGAAGCGTTACGATCTGCCGGTCGAGATCATCCATATCAAATTGGCTCCATCAGTTTCCATCTTGCGAAGATTGGCATCCCGATATGCCAAAATGCAATATTCAAGCTGCCATTCAACACATCTAAGATTTCCCTGACAACACGGGAGTAGCATATGGATTGCACGCTTATCGGTGCCCCCCTGCAAATCGGCGCGGGGCAGCTTGGCTGCGAGATGGGGCCGAGTGCGCTTCGCATCGCCGGCCTGCGCACGGCGCTTGAGGAACTCGGCCATACGGTCAAGGACACCGGCAACCTCACCCCCCGCCCCTTCGGCGACATGCCCCATCCCAATAAGGCCGTGCATCACCTTGGCGAAACGGTCGCCTGGGTCGAGGCGCTGTCGGCCGCGGCCTATGAGCACAGCGGGACCGGCATGCCGATCTTCCTTGGCGGCGACCACGCGATTTCCGCGGGCACGGTTCCGGGCCTCGCGCGCCGCGCCGCAGAGCTTGGCCGGCCTCTCTTCGTGCTCTGGCTCGACGCCCATACCGATTTCCACAGCCTGGAAACGACCGTCAGCGGCAATCTGCATGGCACGCCGGTTTCCTATTATACCGGCCAAACCGGTTTCGACGGCTACTTCCCCGCTCTGGCGCATGCCGTGCCGACGGAAAATGTCTGTATGATCGGCATTCGCTCGGTCGATGCCGCCGAACAGGCGGCCATCCGCAAGACCGGCATTACCGTGCACGACATGCGCGTGATCGACGAACATGGCGTGGGCGTGCTGGTGCGCACCTTCATCGAACGGGTCCGGGCCGCAAACGGCCTGCTGCACGTCAGCTTCGACGTCGATTTTCTCGAGCCGGAAATCGCACCGGCCGTCGGCACGACGGTGCCGGGCGGCGCGACGTTCCGCGAGGCGCATCTGATCATGGAGTTGCTCCATGACAGCAACCTCGTGACGAGCCTCGATATCGTCGAGCTCAATCCGTTCCTCGACGAGCGCGGCAAGACCGCCAAGCTGCTTGTCGATCTCGTTGCCAGCCTGATGGGCAAGCGGGTGATGGATCGCCCGACGCTCGCGGGCTGAATAGCTGTTCTTGGCTGGAGGGAAAATGAACACTGATCCGAAATTGAACGTCGTGCCGTTCGTCAGCGTCGACCATATGATGAAGCTGGTGCTGAAGGTCGGCATCGACCGGTTCCTGACGGAGCTGGCCGCGACCATCGAAGAGGACTTCCGCCGCTGGCCGGTCTTCGACAAGACCCCGCGCGTCGCGTCGCACTCCGAGGAAGGCGTCATCGAGCTGATGCCGACGAGCGACGGGACGCTCTACGGCTTCAAATATGTCAACGGCCACCCGAAGAACACGCGCGACGGCCGGCAGACCGTGACGGCCTTTGGCGTGCTGTCGGATGTCGGCAACGGTTATCCGATGCTGCTGACGGAAATGACGATCCTGACGGCACTGCGCACGGCGGCGACCTCGGCTGTCGCGGCGAAATACCTGGCGCGGCCGAACGCCCGCACCATGGCGATCATCGGCAATGGCGCACAGAGCGAATTCCAGGCCCGCGCCTTCAAGTCTCTGCTCGGCGTGGACAAGCTGCGCCTCTACGACATCGACGCGTCCGCAACCCGCAAATGCGCGCAGAACCTCACAGGTCTCGGCTTCACCATCACGGAGTGCTCTTCCGTGGAAGAGGCCGTCGAGGGTGCCGATATCATCACCACCGTGACCGCCGACAAGCAGTATGCGACGATCCTGTCGGACAATCATGTCGGCCCCGGCGCGCACATCAATGCGGTTGGAGGCGATTGCCCCGGCAAGACCGAACTGAGCAAGGATATCCTGCTGCGCTCGGACATCTTCGTCGAGTACCCGCCGCAGACGCGCATCGAGGGTGAAATCCAGCAGCTGCCGGCCGAGCATCCCGTCATCGAACTCTGGCAGGTCATGACCGGCCAGACGGAAGGCCGCAGGAGTGCCGACCAGATCACGCTCTTTGATAGCGTCGGCTTTGCCATCGAGGATT
>NZ_JBLZPK010000048.1:2870-19946 GCF_049199905.1 Shinella sp. M27 | reverse complement strand
GTTTCACGACCGTCTTGCGCGCGAGCAGACCCTGCGGCGCGAAGAGCAGGACGGCGATGACAAGGAGAATGGTAAAGGCATCACGATAGCTGAGCAGGCTTTCCGGCAGATAGGCCTGCAGGAAAACTTCGATGAAGCCGAGCAGGAAGCCGCCGGCAACCGCGCCCGAAAGGCTGCCGAGGCCGCCGATGATCGCCGCGATAAAGGCTTTGAGCACCGGCAGGAAGCCCATAAGCGGATCGACGCTGCCGCGCTGGGCCACCCAGAGAATGCCGGCGACGCCCGCCATGAGGCCGGAAATCGCAAAGGCGGTGGCGACGACGGCATTGGCGCGGATGCCCATCAGGCGAACTATAGCGAAATCCTCCGATGCCGCCCGCATGGCACGGCCCAGCACCGTGGTGCGCAGGAAGAGGTTGAGGCCGACCAGCATGATAACCGTGACGAGAATGGAAATCGCCTGGATGACGCCGATATGCAGGCCACCGATTTCGATCGTGCCGGACAGGCTCATCGGCATCGGCACCGGCTTCGGGCGGGCGGAAATGAAGTTCTGAAACAACACGCGCAGGATGGCGCTGACGGCGAAACTCGTCAGCAGCAGCGTCGTACCGCTCGCCCCGCGCACCGGGCGGAAGGCGATGCGTTCCATCAAGAGCACCAGCACGATCGCGACGATCAGGGCGAAGACGACGGCAAGGCCGAACGGCAGGCCAAAGAGGAGCGCAAAACACAGGCCGTATCCGGCAGCCGTCATCAACTCGCCATGCGCGAAATTGATGAGGCTCATGATCGAGAAGACCACGGCGAGGCCGAGCGCAAGCAGCGCATAGGTACCGCCGAGGCTAAGCGCATTGACCAGTTGCTGCAGGAACATGTCCATGGATGGTTTTCCTTCTTGCCGGTCACGCGCCGAGATAGGCGCCCTGGATTTCTGTGGAATTGCGCAGATCGGCCGCCGGACCTGAGAGCACGATGCGGCCGTTCGCCATGACATAGCCGGCGTCGGCGATCTCCAGCGACAGGGAGACGTTCTGCTCGACGAGCAGGATCGTCAGTCCGCGCTGACGCAGGCCGGCGATCAGCTCGAAAATCTGGTCGACGATCTGCGGGGCAAGACCGAGCGAGGGTTCGTCGAGCAGCAGGAGATCGGGCGAGGACATCATGGAACGGGCGATTGCCAGCATCTGCTGCTCGCCGCCGGAGAGCGATCCGGCCTTCTGATGCAGGCGCTCCTTGAGGATCGGAAAGCGCGACAGCATATCCTCGCGCACCACATCGATCTGCCCCCTGCCCTTGTGCATGGCCCCGCCGAGGAGAAGGTGTTCGTCGACTGTGAGGGTCGGGAAGATGCGGCGCCCTTCCGGCGTCAGCGTCATCCCCATGCGCACGATCATCTCGGGCGGCAAGGCGGAAATGTCCTTGCCGGCGAAGGTCACACGGCCGGCTTTCTTGGCGGCGAGGCCGACGAGCGCATTGAGCGTCGAGCTCTTGCCTGCACCATTGGCGCCAAGCAGCGTGACGATCTCTCCCTTGCGGACCTTGAGATCGACGCCCTTCAGCGCCTCGACCGGTCCATAGGCGACCTTGAGGCCGCTGACCTCGAGCAAGGGGGTCTCGTCGGAAATGTCACGCGTCATCGGGCAGATCCTCGCCGCGGCTCATCCGCCCCGGCCGACAGCAGGAAAACCGCCCTCCGGCCGGAGCCGGAGGGCATCGCTTGAAAAATCACGGCGCCGGAACGTCTTCGGCCGCCGGGACGCCCTGGCTGACCAGCGAGCGGTTGCCGCCCTCGATGCGCACCAGCGAGACGGAGCGCATCGGCATGCCCTGCGTGCCGACATAGCTGATCTTGCCGGTCACGCCCTCGACCCCGTCGAGCGATGCGATGGCCTCGCGGATAGCGATCGAATCGACGCTATCGGCCTTGGTGACGGCGGCCTCGATCACCTTGCCGAGGTCGTAGCCGTTGGCGATGTAGACGGTGTCCGGCTCCTGACCGAACTTTGCCTTGTACTTCTCGTTGAAGGCGGCGAGCGGGCTGCCTTCCGTCGCAAAGCCGGCCGTGGTGAAGACGACGCCGTCAACCAGCGGGCCGAGACCGAAGGTCGTCGGGGAATCGATACCGTCGCTGCCGAGGATCGGCGTGGTGACGCCCGCACCGCGCAGCTGGCGGATGAAGGCCGGGAAGTCGGGCTCGTAGGCGGCGGTCATGATGACGTCGGGCGCCGGGTTCAGCGCCTTGATCTTGGTGACTTCGGCGCTGAAGTCCTGTTGGCCCATGCTGTAGGTACCCTCACCGATCACCTCGCCACCCTTGCCCTTGAAGCTGGTGGCGAAATATTCCGGGAGCTTCAGCGTGTAGGCGGTGTCCGGCGACTTCACGACATAGGCGGTCTTGAAGCCCTTCTCCTTGGCATAGTTCGCCAGCACCGCGGCCTGGACATTGTCTGCCGGGTAGTTGCCGAACATGTAGTCACCGACAGCCAGTGGCATGGTCGGCGTCGTGGCGCAGAAGGAGAAGGCCGGGATCTGCACGGCCTGGGTAATCTGGCCGGCGGCGATCGACGGGTCGGCATCGCACGGCGTGATGAGGATCTTGATGCCTTCATCGACCAGTTCCTGCGCGACAAGCGCCGTCTGGGCGGCATCCGAGCGGGTATCCTTGGCAATCATCTTGATCGGGAATTTGCCTGCGATACCGCCCGCCGCGTTGATTTCGTCGACCGCCATTTGAAGACCTTTCAGCGAAGGCTGGTCGACGTAAGCGAGGGCGCCGGTCTGCGCAGTCGCGATCCCGACGACGAGATCTTCGGCAAGCACCGGGAAAGCGAGGGCGCCAAGCGCGGTGGACAAAAACAATGCCTTCAATGTCGTTTTCATTCTTATTCTCCTCTGGTGGTTATGCGGGCTTGCCGGCGGTGTGCGGATCGAGGTCCGGCACGACGGTGTCGATTTTTGCTGCGGTCTGCTGCGCGGCCGAACGGCGGCGGCCGATATAGGCTTCGATGACGGCGGGATTGGCCTGGATTTCCGCCGGCGTTCCGATGGCGATCTGCTGGCCCTTGTTGAGCACCACGACAACGTCGCAGAGCCGCATGATGAGCTTCAGGTCGTGTTCGACGACGAGGAGACCCAGGCGGTGCTTCGTGCGGATGCGATCGAGCACGGTCATCAATTCCTGCGTCTCGGCCGGGTTCATGCCGGCGGCGGGCTCGTCGAGCAGGAGGTAGCGGGGCTTCAGCGCCAGCGCACGGGCGATTTCCAGCCGCCGTTGCGCGCCGTAGGACAGTGTGCCGGCGAGCTGGCCCGCAACATCGACAAGGCCGACTTCGGCCAACGCTTCCCGTGCCAGATCAACCGGATCGCGTTCGCCCGCCACCGCGCTTGCGGCGACCATCACATTCTCGAGGACCGTGAGGTTCTTGAACAGGCGGATGTTCTGGAAGGTGCGGGCCAGGCCAGTGACCGGCACACGATGGACCGGGAGCGAGGCGACGTCGGTCCCGTCGATCATCACCCGGCCGGTCGACGGCGGCACGACGCCGGAGACACTGTTGATGAGCGTCGACTTGCCGGCGCCGTTCGGGCCGATCAGGCCGGTGACGAGACCAGGACGGATTTCGAAATCGGCCTTTTCCAGTGCGACCAGCCCGGAGAAGCGCTTGCCGACATTTTCGATACGCAAAGTGCCTGCTTCCCTGGGCATCGCTTGCACCGGCTGCTCGACCACCGGCTTTACGCCCCCGGCGGCAAGGCGCTTGAGGAACGGTACCTGCTCGTCGATTTCACGCACCCCGAGCAGGCCATCCTGAAGGCGGTACATGACGAGCAGGATGGCAAGGCCGATGCCGATATCGGTGAGGCCGAACACCGTGGGCAGCGACAGGAAGCCGAGATCAACGCCGCCCTCGAGTTTGCGCAGCATTTCCACGATCAGCATGATGACAGCAGAACCGACGACCGCGCCGGAAACGGTGGTGATGCCGCCGAGGATCAGCATGGCGAGCAGCATGAAGGTGAAGTTGAAATAGAAGTCCTTCGGCGAGAAGGCGCCGATGAAATGAGCAAACAGCACACCCGCGGCACCCGACAGAATCGCGCCAAGAACCCAGGCGAGGAAGCGGTGCAGCCGCACATTCACGCCGACGGCAGTCGAGGCGATCTCATCCTCCCGCGAGGCACGCAGTTTCATGCCGGCGGCACTGTCGCGATAGATACGGGCGATGGCGACCGCGAGAATGGCGAAGGGAAGCGCGACCCAGACGTTCACTGCGCGCGGAATGCCGAAGAAGGTCTGACTGCCGCGCGTAAAGTCGCTGGAGGCGACCATCACGACATGCACGATGACGAGGAAGCCGAGCGTGCAGATCGAGGCGGAGGAGCCGCCGAGCCGGGCGACCGGAATGCCGATGGCGACCGCCACCAGCGCGACGACGACGAGGGCGACGAGAAGTGCCGGCAGGAACGGCATGCCCCAACCCATCAGCCAGTCCGGCAGATGCGGCAACGCCGTCTTCTGCACGATCGGATTGATGGTCAGGAGGCCGGACGCATAGGCGCCGACGGCCATGAAGCCGACATTACCGAAGGAGATGATGCCTGAATTGCCGCTATAGACGCCGATGCCGATGACGGCGACCACATTGATCAGGAACAGCGTCACCAGCCGCTCCCCAGCGCCCGGAAAGAGGCCTTTCGCCACCAGGGCTGCGATCACCAGGGGAAGCACCGTCGCGACGATCCCGACGACGGTCCCGCGCCTTATGCGCACCATCAGCATTCTCCCGATTTGCGGCTTCGTTCGTCGAGCCTGTTCCCGCAACAAACGTTAATCGAGAAAACATATATGTCAATCTTGTTTCATTTTTTATTGTCTGCTAGCAAGAATGTAACAAAATTAAAATCGTGCTGCGAACGCCGATCAGAGGGGGAGGCAAGGAATGGCCATTCGAGACCGCCTGACGGACGGGGAAATCGCCTTCACCCGCGCTGAGCTCAAGATCGTGCGGCAGCTGCTGTCGAACTATCCGGCAGCCGGCCTCAACACGGTTGCGCATCTCGCCAGCGCCGCCGGCGTCAGCAACCCGACTGTCGTGCGTTTTGCCAACAAGCTCGGCTACGAGGGCTATCCGGAATTCCAGGCCGCTCTTCTTGGTGAGGTGCAGGAGCGGATGAGCTCGCCGCTCTCCATGCTCGACACGCGCAAGCCCTCGCTGGAGCAGGAGAATTTCTACCAGTATTTTATGCGCGCCAGCATTCATGCGCTGGAATCGTCGATGCAGATGCTGCCATCCGACGACTTCGAGGCTGCCATTGACGCCGCTGCCGACCTGAACATGCGGGTGCATTGTCTCGGCGGACGTTTCAGCGGTTTTCTCGCCGGTCTTCTCTGGTCGCACATGAAGCAGTTGCGGGGCGAAACACGATGGATCAACGGGTCTCAGGCCGATCAAG
Organism: Shinella sp. M27; assembly: GCF_049199905.1. Lineage (NCBI taxonomy): Bacteria > Pseudomonadati > Pseudomonadota > Alphaproteobacteria > Hyphomicrobiales > Rhizobiaceae > Shinella > Shinella sp. M27. The sequence continues at coordinate 14,489 of NZ_JBLZPK010000048.1, read as the reverse complement.
TCGACCAGCTGGTCGATCTCGGCAAGCGCGACGTGCTCTTCGTCTATGACTACAGACGCTACCAAATCGACACGATCCGCTTCGCAAAGCGGGCTGCAAAACAAGGCGCGCGCATCGTGCTTTTTACCGACCGTTGGGTCTCCCCGATCGCCGAATGCGCTTCCGTTACGTTGATGACGTCGGTCGATACGGTCTCGCCCTACGACACGATGGTACCCGCCATCGCCCAGACCGAAGCGCTGATCGCCGGCCTCACCGCCCGCATTGCCAGCCAGTCGCGCGGACGCATGGAACGTATGGAAGAGCTGCGCCGCAGCTACGGCATCACCGAGGACGCCTACCCGAACCCGGTCGAGAGCAGCAGATAGACTTTGCCTGAAGGGCAAACGGACACATCATTGGAGGGAAGATATGACTGCGATTGAAGTCCAATACGGCAAGGACCTGCTGCGCCGCGACAGTGCCTACGAAAGCGGCATGACCGCCCTGCTCTATGTCGATATGCAACGTATCTGGTGCGAGCCGAACCTCGACCCGACCCATCCGCAGGATGCCGACAGCTATTATCACCGCCGCCTGCGCGAAAAGGTCATTCCGAACCAGGTGCGCATTCTCGAAGCGGGCCGCAAGGCCGGCTGCAACGTGTTGCACACCATCATCGAAAGCCTGACGCTTGATGGCCGCGACCGCTCGCTCGATCACAAACTGTCCGACATGCATGTTCCCAAGGGTTCGCCTGAAGGCCAGGTGATCCCGGCGCTGGCGCCTGTCGATAACGAGATCGTTCTGCCGAAGACCTCGTCCGGCGTTTTCAATTCGACCAACATCGACTACGTCCTGCGTAACCTCAACACGCGCTACCTGATCATTGCCGGCGTCATCACAGATCAATGTGTCGATATGGCCGTGCGCGACGCCGCCGATCGCGGTTATCTGGTAACGGTCGTGGACGATGCCTGCGCCACCTACAGCCAGGAACGCCACGAGGCGGCGCTGCGCGCCTATTCCGGCTATTGCTGGATCACCGACACGCAGACCGTCATTAGCCGCCTTGCCGCGCTCGACCGCGCCTGATCGTTTCACAAGGGGATCACCATGAACGAGAGCAGCAACGGCAAAGCCTTCGCCGACCTGATGGAACTCGCGACCTTTGTCACGACTGATATTGCCGGCATTACCCGCGGCCGCAGCTTCGCGGCCGCCGAGGTCGAGGACTATCTGCGCAAGGGTGTAGGCTGGGTGCCGGCGAACCTCGCTTTGACGCCGTTCGATCTCATCGCCGACCCGAACCCCTGGGGCTCGGCCGGCGATCTGCGCCTGATGGCCGATCCCGCAAGTAAAGCCCGCGTCACCTGCCTGCCGGACGAGACGCCGCTGCACTTCTACCATTCCGATATCACCGACCTGAAGGGGGAGCCATGGGATTGCTGCGTGCGCAGCTTCCTCAAGGCGACGCTGGCAGACTTCGAGAAGGAAGCCGGTCTCAAGGTCATCAGCGCGGTCGAACAGGAATTCCAGGTCCTCGGTGCCGATTGGCCCGCAGCACCGGCCTTCGGCCTGCGCGCCCAGCGCCGCGCCGAACCCTTCGGATCCCTGCTGATGACCGCGCTGAAGGAAGCTGGGGCCGAGCCGGAAATGTTCCTGCCGGAATACGGCAAGGACCAGTTCGAAGTCACATGCCGCCCCGCCCCCGCACTCGTCGCCGCCGATCGCGGCGCGACGATCCGCGCCGTCACGCGCGAGGTCGCCGCCCTCTTCGGCTGGACCGCCAGCTTCGCGCCGAAAACCGACCCCGATGGCGTCGGCAACGGCGTGCACCTGCATGTCAGCTTCACCGACCTCGACGGCAATCCCGTCACCTTCGACGCGTCGCGCCCCGGCCGGCTTTCCAAGGTTGCCGGATCCTTCGCGGCAGGGGTCATCAAGCATCTGCCGGCGCTCGTCGCCTTCACGGCACCGTCCGTGCTCTCCTACATGCGCCTCGTGCCGCATCATTGGAGTGCCGCCTATACCTGCCTGGGTGAAAAGAACCGCGAGGCGACGCTGCGCATCTGCCCAACGCTCGACCTGCCCGGCAGCAACCCGGCAAGACAGTTCAACATGGAATACCGCGCCGCCGATGCCTGCGCGAGCCCGCACCTGTCGCTGGCCGTCGTGCTGCGTGCCGGCCTCGAGGGTATTCGCGCCGGGCTGGAACAGCCGCCGCTGATCAACACCGACCCGTCGGAATTCTCAGCCGATGAACAGGCAAGGCTCGGCATCCGCCGCCTACCGTCCAGCCTTTCCGAAGCGCTGGATACGCTTGCCGCCGATGACGTGGTGACCGGCTGGTTCTCGAAGGATTTCCTTGACTGCTATTTCGCCATGAAGCGCAAGGAGATCGAGATCGTGGAGGGGCTTTCGCCCGAAAACCTCTGCGCCCGCTACGCCACCGTCTATTGATTGGGCAGATCATGACCTCAAGCAATGTCATTCCCCATCCCGAGAACCGGTGGCGGCACGATCCGGCCCTGCCGCTGCTCGCCATCGACGAGCCGCCGCCCTATAGCGTGATCAATCCCGATGGGACCTCACCCTACCTGCTTCTTTGTGAACATGCGTCCAACCGTATCCCGAAGGCGCTGGGCGACCTCGGTCTGCCGGAGACGGAGCGCCGGCGCCACATCGCCTGGGATATCGGCGTCAACGCGCTCTCCCAGCATCTCAGCCGCATGCTCGATGCGCCGCTGTTCATGACGAACTATTCGCGGCTCGTCATCGACTGCAACCGCCCCCTCGGCGTCCCCTCGGCCATGCCCGAAATCAGCGAAACGACCAAGATCCCCGGCAATATCGGCCTGACGGAAGCTGAGAAGGCGCAGCGCATCGACACGTTGTTCACGCCCTATGCCGAGGCCGTCGCGAGACGGCTAGACCTGTTGCAGCAACAGGGCAAGCGCCCGATCGTCGTTGGGATCCATTCCTTCACGCCTGTTTATTTCGGCAAGCAACGCCCATGGCATGCCGGTATCCTCTATGGACAGGCAACCGGCTTCGGCCAAATGCTGGTCCGGGAACTCCAGGCGGAATCCGGCCTCACCATCGGCGACAACGAGCCTTACATCATCCATCGGGATGAGGACTATACGGTGCCCGTCCATGCAGACGCTCGCGGCCTGCCGGGTGCCCTCATCGAAGTGCGGCATGATCTGATCGACACGCTTTCCGGCGTCGGCGAATGGGGTGACAGGCTCACCCGCTGTTTCAAGGCGGCATTGCAGGAGCAGGGGTGATGGAGGACAGTCTCTACGACAGGGATGAAGCGGCCATCGGCACGCTGCAGAAGCTGCGCTTCTTCCCGCTTGCCATCAGCGGCGGAAAGGGTGCGCGGCTTGTGGAGGAGAATGGCCGCGAACTCATCGACCTCTCCGGCGCATGGGGCGCGGCGAGCCTCGGCTACGGCCATCCCGCCATCGTCGAGGCCGTCTCCACCGCCATCGCCAACCCTGCCGGCGCAAGCATCCTTTCCGCCTCGAACGCACCGGCCGTGGCGCTTGCCGAAAGGCTGCTGGCGCGTTTTCCCGGTCGCGGCAGGCACAAGGTCTGGTTCGGCCATTCCGGCTCCGATGCCAACGAAGCCGCCTATCGGGCGATCGTGAAGGCAACCGGCCGCACCGGCGTCATCGCCTTTGTCGGCGCCTATCATGGCTGCACCGTCGGCTCGATGGCATTTTCCGGCCACAGCGTTCAGGCCGGCGCAGCCAAGGCGGATGGGCTGATCCTTCTGCCCTACCCCGACCCCTACCGCCCCCATGAGGGCGATCCGACGGGCGATGCCATCCTCACGCTTCTCAAGGAGAAGCTGGCCTCGGTTCCGGCCGGCTCGATCGGTGCGGCCTTTATCGAGCCGATCCAGTCAGATGGCGGCTTGATCGTTCCTCCCGATGGTTTTTTGCGCAAGTTTGCGGATATCTGCCGCGCCCATGGCATTCTCGTCGTCTGCGACGAGGTGAAGGTGGGCCTTGCCCGCAGCGGCCGCCTGCATTGCTTCGACCACGAGGGCTTCGTGCCCGATATCCTGGTGCTCGGCAAAGGCCTCGGCGGCGGCTTGCCGCTCTCGGCCGTCATCGCACCGGCCGAGATCCTCGATTGCGCCAGTGCATTTGCCATGCAGACCCTGCATGGCAATCCGGTCTGCGCCGCCGCAGGCCTTGCCGTCCTCGAAACGATCGACCGCGAAGACCTTGCCGCAGGCGCGGAGCGCAAGGGAAAATTGCTGCGCGACGGTCTGGCGAGGCTTGCCGAACGCCACACCCTGATCGGCGACATTCGCGGCCGGGGCCTTGCCTGCGGCATCGAACTCGTGCTCGACCGCCAAACCCGCGCGCCGGCCCGTGCGGAGACCGCAAAGCTGATCTACCGCGCCTACGAACTCGGCGTCGTGCTTTATTATGTCGGCATGAACGGCAACGTCCTCGAAATGACCCCGCCGTTGACCATAACGGAGGACGAAATCCAGGATGCGCTCGGCCGTCTGGATCAAGCCCTGTCGGATTTGCCAAACGTTTCGAATGAAAAGCTCGCGCGATTTGCGGGGTGGTAGATAACGTTCCCGGCGAATAGCGGGCCTCAGCTTAATGCTGCGGCTCGCCATCACGCTATCCTTGGCGTTGGAGGGAACCGCGCAAGAGGCTCATGCCGTCACAACCGCTGCAAGCACGCCGACACAGTCGCCGGGCTTGACGAGACCGGGGAAATGGCGGGCCGCGAGGACGCCATCCATCTTTGCTCTGATCTCCAGCGCCTCCGCGCCGGTGCGGGCGACGGGATAGATGCGGGCCATCACATCACCGTTCCGTACCTGGTCCCCGAGATCAAAAAGCGGCTCGATCAGCCCGCCATCCTCGGCAAACGAGAAGCAGTTGCCGTCCGGCATGTCGAGCCAGGTGGTCCGCGCCGCCTCGACCGCTCCCTTCAGAATGCCCGCGGCCTTCAGCACGTTGGCGACACCCGCCTTGGCGATGCCGGCGCTCTTGGCCGTCGCCGTTCCGCCCCCGCCGAGCTCGGTGGTTATGAAGATTTTTCCCATCTCCTCCGCCGCCGTGTCGTACATGCCGACGGCATCGATCTCCAGCATCTTCATCGACCACGGCGCACCGAAGGCCTTAACGAGATCGAAGGCCTTCGCCTCCTGTGTCTTGTCGGGCAGGATATGGGCGGCGCAGAAGGGCAGGAAATCGAGCGTCTTTCCGCCCGAGTGGAAATCGAGCACGATATCGGCGAGCGGCAGCAGCGTGCGCTGGAAATAATCGGCGATCTTCGGGGTCACCGTGCCGTCCGGCGCGCCCGGAAAGCTGCGGTTCATGTTGCCCCTGTCGATCGGCGAGGTGCGCGTACCGGCAAGGAAGGCCGGATAATTCATCGCCGGCACGATGATGACGCGGCCGGACACATCCTCCGCTTTCAGCCGGCGGGCGAGATCGAAGAGCGCGATCGGCCCCTCATATTCGTCGCCGTGGTTGCCGCCGGTGAGAAGGGCCGTCGGCCCCTCCCCGTTTTTCACCACCGTCAGCGGAATCATCACTGAACCCCAGGCGGAATCATCCCGGCTGTAGGGCAGGCGCAGGAAGCCGTGCTGGACGCCATTGGCCGAAAAATCGACCGTGGCGCTGATCGGCGACGGACGAAGGTCATGGTCCCGCATGGCTCAATCCTTCACGAGAAGCTTGCGCGGTACATTGGCGAGGCATTCGACGCCGGTCTCGGTGATCAGGATGCTTTCCGTCGTCTCGAAACCCATGTCCTCCAGCCAAAGGCCCGTCATGAAATGGAAGGTCATGCCGGGCTTCAGCTCGCTCCTGTCGCCGGGGCGCAGGCTCATCGTGCGCTCGCCCCAGTCCGGCGGATAGGAGACGCCGATGCCGTAGCCCGTGCGGTTGTCCTTGACGATGCCGTATTTCTTGAGGACCGCGAAGAAGGCATTGGCGATGTCCTCGCAGGTGTTGCCGGGCTTTGCGACCGCAAGGCCCGCCTCCATGCCTTCCAGCGTCGCCTTCTCCGCATCGATGAAGGCCTGCGTCGGCTTGCCGAGGAAGACGGTGCGCGACAGCGGAACATGGTAGCGATTGTAGCAACCGGCGATCTCGAAGAACGTGCCCTCGCCGGATTTCATCGGCCGGTCGTCCCAGGTGAGATGCGGCGCAGAGGCTTCGACGCCCGAGGGAAGAAGCGGCACGATCGCCGGATAGTCGCCGCCGATACCATCGACGCCGCGCGTGCCGGCATCGTAGATTTCCGCCACGAGATCGCATTTGCGCATGCCGACCTCGATCTTATCGAAGATGCGCTCGTGCATCTTTTCGACGATGCGGGCGGCATTGCGCATATAGGTGATCTCGGTCGGGCTCTTCACTGCGCGCTGCCAGTTGACGAGCGCGGTGGCATCGACGAAGCGGGCGTTCGGCAGGTGTTTCGTGAGCGATGCGAAGGCAGCGGCCGAGAACCAGTAATTGTCCATCTCGACGCCGATCGTCAGCTTGTCGAGACCGCGTTCCGTCAGCTTGGCCGAAAGATAATCCATCGGGTGGCGCTCGGTGGACTGCACGTAATGGTCGGGGTAGCCGATGATGTTCTCGTGCTTCAGATAGGCGGTGAACTTCGCGCCGATGGCATCCTGGCCGCGGCCATACCAGATCGGCTCACCCGTCGGCGGCACCACGACGCACTGGTGCACGTAGAAGGACCAGCCGTCATAACCCGTCAGCCAGTTCATGTTCGACGGGTCGCTGCAGATCAGCACGTCGATGCCCTTGGCTTCCATTGCCTTCCGCGTTTTTTGAAGACGCGCTTCATATTCCGGAAGTGAGAACTTCAGGTTCGCTTGTTTCATCGGTTTTTCCTCTATACCCGGCGAAAAGCCGGTCTCAACTCTCGAAGGTCGTGCCGGCGCCTGCCGCTGCCGCGCGGGCGGCGGCAAGGGTTGCGATGGCCGTGTCCTGGATGCCCGTGCCGGTGAGATCCGCCACGGTGATCTGCTCGGGGCCGCTGCGGCCCGGTTTGCGCCCGGCGACGATCTCGCCGAGTTCGGGGAAGCCCATGCCCTCGGTTACGAGGCCGGCTTCGATGGCGTGATGCAGCTCGCCGAGACGGCGGGTTTGCTTCAGGCTGTCGGCGACATAGAGCCCGGCGCCGGTGATGACCGCCGGCTCGATCTCGTTCTTGTGCTCGGCATCCGAGCCCATGGCCGTGACGTGCTGGCCGGGCTGGAGCCATTCGGCCCGGAGCACCGGCGTTTCCGACGGCGTCGTGGTGACCACGATGTCGGCCCCATCGACCGCCGCGCGTCCATCCGTCTTCGCATGGACAGGAAAGCCGAGCTTCAGCGTCAGCTCCGCGGCAACTGCCTCGGCCTTCGCCGCGTCGCGGGCCCAGATGCGCGCTTCGCGGATGGGGCGCACGAGGCTCAGCGCTTCCAGTTGCAGCTTCGCCTGCATGCCCGCGCCGAAGATGGCGGCCACGCTGGCGTCCGGGCGCGCGAGATAACGCGCCGCGACGGCACCGGCGGCGGCCGTGCGCACATCCGTCAAGTAACCATTGTCGAGCAGCACCGCCTGCACGAGGCCGGTTTTTGTCGAGAACAGCACCATAAGCCCGTTCGTGCTCGGCAGGCCGATGGCCGGGTTGTTGAAAAAGCCGGGGCTGATCTTGATGGCAAAACCATCGAGGCCCGGAACGTAGGCGGTCTTCACGTCCACCTCCGCGCGCTGCTCCGGCATGTCGAGCCGCAGGATCGGCGGCATGACGACGGCCTTGGTGGCGAGCGCGTGGAAGGCGTCCTCGACGCAGGCGATGGCTTCGAGATCGAGCGGCACAATGCGCCGGAGTTCCGCTTCGGTCAGGATCTTCATCTTCGTCATGCCGCGTCCTCGCCATTCATGACCCGCTGGTGCAGGCCCATATCCACATTGCGGCCGGACAGGATGACGGCCACCGGGCCTTCCAGCCGGCCGAGCCGGCGGGCCAGCAGCGCCGCGATACCGACCGCGCCTGCCCCCTCGATCACCTCGCGCTCCTCAGCATAGGCGTGCCGCATGCCGGCTGCGATCTCGGCTTCGGAAAGCAGGATCACATCGTCGAGCAGAGCGCGGCACATGGGGAAGGTCACGGCATTGTCGAGCCCGATGCCGCCGCCGAGCGAATCTGCCAGGCTCGCCACCTCTTCGACCTGCACTGGCCGGCCCGCATCGAGGCTCGCCTTCATCGCCGCGCCGCGTTCCATGGTGAGGCCGATGACGCGCGTCTTCGGCGAACGACCCTTGACCGCCGCCGCGACGCCCGCTGCCAGCCCGCCGCCGGAGAGCGGCACGAGCACGGTCGCGACTTCAGGCATGGCCTCGACGATTTCCAGCCCGAGCGTGCCCTGCCCGGCAACGACCGCCGGGTTGTCGAAGGGCGGCACCATGACGAGGCCGTCTTCGGCGACCAACCGCTCCACCTCCACCTGCGCCTCGTCCTGCGACCGGCCGACGATGCGGACATCTGCGCCGAGCCGGCGAATTTCCGAAACCTTGTTCTCCGGCACTAGCCGGGACATGCAGATCGTCGCGACCGAGCTTTCGGCCTTGGCCGCATGGGCGAGCGCGCGGCCATGATTGCCCGTCGAGGCCGCCACGACGCCCCGCGCACGCTTTTCCGGCGAAAGCGAGAGCACCGCATTGGTCGCACCCCGCAACTTGAAGCTGCCGGTCGTCTGATGGTGTTCGAGTTTCAGGCCGACCGGCACGCCCAGGCGCTCGGACAAGACTGAGGAGAGAACGAACGGCGTGCGCAGGATGCGACCCTCGATGCGGCGGGCCGCCTGCTCGATATCCGCCACTGTTACCGGAAGGCGCGCATCCATCATGGTGCAGCACCCGGATAAGCGAGCGTCATCAGCCGGCCGAATTCCGGCCGTGGCGCTTCGTCGCCGCACAGGCGCAGGCAGGCCCAGGCGGTGGCAAGGTTGCTGGTGACGACAGGTTTGCCGATGGCGGCCTCGATGTCGGCCGCGACGCCGGCCGCGCGAACGGCCGTGCAGGAGATGAAGAGCGCATCGGAATCGGGTGCCATGGCCTCCTTCGCGAAGGCGACGATGTCTGCCGGCGCAATCCGCGCCATGTCCCGGTCGTCGGAGAGGCCGAGGCAGGTGAAGCGGGCGATGTGGAAGCCGAGCGCGTGGAAATAGTCGGCCATCGGCCGGCTGGTTTCGAGTGTGTAGGGCGTGAGTATGGAAATGCGCCGGGCGCCAAAGGCCTTGAGGCCGGATACGGCAGCTGCCGTGGGCGTGACGACGGCGGCTGCCGGCTTGGCGGCCGTCACTGCGGCCTTCACTTGCGCATCGCCGATGACGACCGAGGCCGACGTGCAGGAATACATCACGACGTCGAGCGGCTCGTCCGGCAGGATGAGCGCAGCACCGGATGTCAGCGAAGGCTGCATGGCGCGCAGGTTTTCCGGCGTCACGGGGTTGGCATAGGGAATGCGGGTCGCATAGACGCCGATCCTGTCGCTTGCCACCATGCGCTGGAAATCAACCTCCGTCGTGTGATCGGTCGCCAGGATGATCAGGCCGACGCGCTTTTCCAGCGGGCGGTCGTCGAGCTTTGGCGCCCGTGTGGCGAGGGTGAGATCGAGGGTCTGCATCAGCGTTCCTCCACGCGGGCATAGCGTTCTTCCAACCAGCGCAGGAAGACGACGGAGATCAGGCTCATGATCAGGAAGAAGACGCCCACCATGGTCATCGGCTCGATGTAGCGGTAGCTGCTGTTGGCAACACTCTTGGCCTGGTTCATCAGCTCCAGCACCGTGATGGCCGAGAGCAAGGGCGTCTCTTTAAACATGGCGATGAGATAGTTGGCGAGGGCGGGGATCATCGGCGGAAGGGCCTGCGGCAGGATCACATGGATCCAGGTCTGCCGGCCGGTAAGGTTGGTCGCCTTAGCCGCCTCCCACTGTCCGCGCGGCACGTTCTCGATGCCGGCGCGGTAAACCTCGGCCGCATAGGTGCCGTAGTGCACGCCGAGCCCGATGACGCCGGCCAAGAGCGCCGGCAGGCGGATGCCGATATCCGGCAGCACGTAGAAGATGAAATAGAGTTGCACGAGCAACGGCGTGCCGCGAATGAACTCGACGACGAAGCTTGTGGCCCGCGCGATCGGCTTCGGCGCGGTCATGCGCAGAATGGCGAAGAGAAGGCCGACAACGGCAGCAACGGCAGCACCGAGCACGGTCGCCAGAAGGGTGATCTTAAGCCCCTCGAGGAGAGTCGGCATGATTTGCCAGACGAAATTCCAGTCCCATTCCATCGTCAGGTCCTCATGCCGTCGAGGCCGCGGGTGACGCGGCGTTCCAGCCAGCGCATGCCGGTGGAGATGGCCAGCGCCATCAGGAAATAGAGCACGAGAATGACCGCGAAGGGGATCAGCGTGCTGCCGGTCTGGGCGCGTACGACCTGTGCCTGGAAGGTCATGTCGGTCAGCGAGATCAGCGAGACGACGGCCGTGCCCTTCAGGAGCTCGATCGCATTGTTGCCGAAGGTCGGCAGCATCAGCGGCAAAGCCTGCGGCAGGATGACATGACGCATCGCCTGGCCGCGCGTCAGGTTGAGCGCGATGCACGCCTCGCGCTGCTCGCGGCCGATCGCCTTTACCGCGCCGCGCACCACCTCCGCCCCGTAGGCGCCGACATTGAGCCCCAGCGCCAGCACACCGGCCTGAAGCGGCGACAGCGTGACGCCGGCAAAGGGCAGCACGAAATAGACCCAGAAGAGCTGCACGAAGATCGAGGTGCCGCGGAAGAACTCGATATAGGTGGTGGCAAGCGCACGCACCGCCAAGAAGCGACTGACGCGGCCAAGGCCGGCAAGAAACGCCATGATCACGGCAAGCACCGAGCCCATCACGGTAAGCTGAAGCGTTACGAGCGCGCCTTGCAGGATCAGCCCTATATAGCCGGACCAGTCAGTCATCGTCTTCCCGTTCAAGTGTGGATCAAGCAGCCCTCTCCCTTTGACAAGGGAGAGGACGAGATGGAGATCGCGCTCACTTCGCCGCGCAGAGCTTGTCGCGCGTCGTCGACATCGCGGCTGCGGCCGAGAAACCGTAGGGCTCTATGATCTTGGCGAACTCACCACTTTCCTTCAGCTTGGCGAGTTCGACGTCGAAGGCATCGCGCAGGGCCTCATCGCCCTTCTTGAAGGCCGCACCATCGCAATAGACAGGCGCTCCTTCAACCGGGGCCACGACCTCGATCTCTGGATCATTCGCCTTGGCGACGAGATCGTTGATGGAGAGGACAGGGAGAGAATAGGCATCGATGCGGCCATCCTGCAGCATCTTCAGACCACTCTGGCCATCCGGCACGACGATGACGCGGTCACGCGGCACGCCAGCTTCGAGCGCCAGTTTCTCTTCCGTGCCGCCGCCCGGCGCGCCGATCTTGGCGTCCGGATTGTCGGCGATGTCCTTGTAGCTCTTCAGCTTGAGCGGGTTGCCCTTCTTGAGTGCAAAGGCTTCCGCGTCGCAGAGGATCGGTTCGGAATAGGCGACGGCCGCGCAGCGCTCCGGCTTCATGAAAAGGCCAGCCGTGATGACGTCGTGGCGG